>CANHJJ010000162.1 GCA_947460565.1 Bacteroidota bacterium | reverse complement strand
ATTGGTGGTAAAGACGAAATAGCAAGTGTTGCCATTATAGATTACATACCAGGAGTTGAAGAAGAGGAAGAAGAAGGTTTGCAAGAAGGTGCAGAAAGTGTAATTGTAAATGAAATAATTATGGATGATACTGAAGAATTAGTTGACGATCTTATAGAAGAAGAGGAGGAGGAAATTGAAGAGGAAGAAGACATGGATGATGATGATTCAGATTCTGACGAAAAATAGTTTAAAAGCCCAGGCAATTGTCTGGGCTTTTTTATCATTATTCCATTTATTTTAAACAAGTTATAAATTTTACTGAATTTTAATTAGAAATTTTAGAAAAATAACTTTTGTAATTTAAAAAGATTTATATATTTGCTACATAACTGAAAAAGAAACTGAATTTTATATATGAAAAGAGTAATTACTACAATCGCTTTATTGATTTCCTTGGGGGCTGCATCCTATGCTCAGATCACGAATTTTGAGTGGAGATTAGAAAATGAGCGATTAACAACTGCAAACACCTACCAATTTGATGTGAATATTTACAATACGGGTAGCGCATCATTCGAGATTTTAAACGGAACAATTGCATTTTTGTTCGATTCTGTTTGGATTAAAAATGGATCGACAGTTGGGACTATTACTGTTACAACCCTTTCTAGCGGTATGTCAGCAGCAAATCAACTTGGTTCGAATCTTTTTACGCAGAAAACAGCCTCTGCACAACCATATTTTAGAAAGCCCATTGGTAATTCATCGGCTGGCTCAGGGACTACTGTTCCTGCAAATTCAATGGTACAATGTTTCACTTTTGTTTTAACCAATACGGTTCCATTTTCTACAACTGTTCCGCCCAAATTTGCTTGGAAATTTAATGCATCGCCTTCTGCTGGTTTTAACTACAATAATGGCGGAGTTAGCACAGCTGTTGTTTCAAACACAGGAAATGCAACGGTATTAGCTAATCAAGCTTTGTGTTATACACCCACATATTGGACAGGTACTGCATGGAACACATTTTCTAAAACGGTAACTGGTGGGACTGTTATAACAACAGCACCAACAAGCTCTGTTGATGCGGTTGTGTTCGGTGGAAATGTAGCTGATGGATTCAACTGCCGTCACTATAACCTTTTGTCACTTAGGACTCATACTTTAAACTCAGGAATTTTAAACATTGCTGGAAATGCTACCATCAACGGTACATTGTCAAGTGCTTCTGGTACTATTTACCTATCGGGTTCGGGATTTACAGCTAATCAAACATTAAACGGAAGTTTAACAAGTCTTTCTTTAGCTAATTTAGGTTTTGGCTTAGCTGCAAATGCTGGCACAAAAACAATTAGTGTTCCTGCCATAGTTACGGGTGCAGTTACTCAATCGGGAACTGCAACTCTAGCTGCAACTGGTGGATTGACGTTAAAATCTTCTTCAACCTCAACAGCTAGGATTGCTGCACTTTCATCAGGTTCTGCTATCACGGGTACTATTACTGCAGAAAGATTTATTCCTGTAAATACTGCCCGTAGATGGAGGTTTTTAGCCTCTCCTGTGGTTGGCGGAAATACTTTACAATGGAGAGATAATGCTGGCAACACAGCTGGAAGAGGAATTCAAATTACAGGTTCAACAGGAACTGTTGATGCAAACATACCTAATCCATCGGTTCTTAAATATAATGAATCTTCTTCTGCAGGAAGCTCAAACATAAATTCGAAGTGGGAAGCATTAGATGGAAATACTCCATTGCAAAATGGGGCAGGTTATCGCGCGTTCATCAGAGGAGATAGAAGTGCAACCCCGAGTAACCAAATTTTGAACTCAACAACCATTTGGGTTAGCGGTACTTATCCATCTACTCCAGTAAATATTCCTATTACATATAATTCAAGTTTAGGAAATGGTTGGAACCTTGTAGGAAATCCATTCCCTTCACCAATTGATTGGAATGCTTCATCTGGTTGGACTAAAACTAATATTTTAGGTACAGTATGGATTTGGAATCCAATCACAAATTCATATGGTGCATTTGATGGTACAAATACATTAAATAGTGTTACTAGGTATATTGCTAGTGGACAAGCTTTTTTTATTCAAGCAAATGGTGCTAATCCAGCTTTGGTTATTGATGAATCAGTAAAAGTTAGTAATACACCCTCGAACATGTTTAAGACCTCTGAGAGAAATAGTTTGAGAATCAAATTGGCTACAGGCATGGATCAGAGTGATGAAACCATTGTTCATTTTAAAGATGGTAAATCGGATGAATTTATTTCGGATGAAGATATTTTTAAACCTTTCATGAATCCGGAAGTCAACATAAGCTCGTTTTTTGGTCAAGATAAATATGCTATGGTAAATTATCTTGATATGAAAAGCATCAACGCTAAAATTGTTCCACTTTCAGCTTGGTTGCTTAATGAAGGTGTTTATACAATGTCATTTACTCAAATTGATGGGTTCAACAGTGATATTAATATTTATTTGAAAGATAATTATAAAAACACAATAACTGACTTACGCGTCAACGATACCTATGCATTTAATGTAGATGCCCAAAAAGAGTCAACTCAAGATGGTAGATTAGAGTTGATTTTTGTTAATAAAACAAGTTCAGTAGAGTCTGTTTTAGCAGGTAGAAAAGCTAGCTTAAATGTTTATCCAAATCCAGCTATAGATGTATTAAATATTGAAGTATTAAATGCGAATTTTAAAAATTCAGTTCTTACAATTTACAATGTATCTGGTGTTGAAGTGATGAATGTTGACATGATAGGAAACAAGAAGTCTTTGGATATAGAAAAATTAACCAGTGGAGCTTACTTGGTAAAAGTGAGTAATACTGAAAATGGTTACACCAATACTGTTAAATTTATCAAATAACAACATAATATAAATTCTATGAAAACAGCAAAACAATTACTAAGCGCATCAATCATGTTATTATTAGCAGTTGCTGCACAAGCACAACCAGGTGGCGGTGGAGGAGGATTTGGAGACGATCCTATTGATGTTCCAGTTGATGGTGGACTTTCAATTTTAGCAGTTGCAGGTATCGGTTATGGTATCAAAAAACTGAAAGAAAGAAACAAAAAATAATTATTTCATAATAATTCGAAACCCGTTCAACCTCAGTTGAGCGGGTTTTTTGTTTTTCAGCAACTGAGTTAAAACAAAATGGATTTTAAAAGATTTAATACATAATGAAACAAGAAATTGGCATATTTTGGTTCCGCAGAGATTTAAGATTAGATGATAATGCAGGCTTATTCCATGCTTTGAAGGGAGATTACCCTGTTTTGCCCTTATTTATATTTGATAAAGAAATTTTAGGCAGACTTGATGATAAAAAAGACAGGAGGGTTGAATTTATTCATCATCAATTGGGCGAATTGAAATCAAAATTAAATGGAATGCATTCTGATTTAATTATTGAGTATGGTGATGTTAAAAGTGTTTGGATAAAGTTGTTAGAATCTTATTCTATCAAGGCAGTTTATACTAACCATGATTACGAGCCCAATGCCATCAAACGTGATAAATTGGTGCATGAATTATGTGATGTAAGTAAAATATCATTTCATACTTATAAAGACCAATGTATTCTAGAGAAGAATGAAGTTTTAAAAGACGATGGAAAACCATACACAGTATTCACGCCATACTCAAAAAAATGGCGATTAATATTGAAAGATATTCATTTACAATCATATCCGAATGAAAAGTATTTTGAAAACTTTTATGAAGTTGAATCATTTCAAAAATTACTAAGTTTAGAAGAAATTGGTTTTGAATCTACCTGTTTTATTTTCCCTAATAAAGAGACCACCCTTGGATTGATTAAAAATTACACTCAAAATAGAGATTTTCCTGCATTAAACGGTACTTCAATGTTAGGTGTACATTTTAGGTTTGGAACCATAAGTATCAGAGAAAAAGCAAGGAAAGCTTTTCATGTTAACGACACATGGATAAATGAACTTATTTGGAGGGATTTTTATATGATGATTTTGTTTCATTTTCCACATGTAGCACAATCGTCCTTTCGTCCAAATTATGATAGAATTGAATGGCGAAATAATGAAGAGGATTTTAAATCCTGGTGTGAGGGTAAAACGGGATATCCAATCGTAGACGCTGGAATGCGCGAATTAAATGAAACGGGTTTTATGCACAATAGAGTGAGAATGATAGTAGCAAGTTTTCTGACCAAGCATCTGTTAATTGATTGGAGATGGGGAGAAGCCTATTTTGCTAAGAAATTACTCGACTTTGATTTAAGTGCTAACAATGGTGGTTGGCAATGGGCAGCTGGATCTGGCACAGACGCAGCTCCATACTTTAGGGTGTTTAACCCTCAATTGCAAACCGAGAAGTTTGATAAAGAAATGAAATATATAAAAAAATGGGTTCCAGAGGTTTTCAGCTCCTACTATACCAAGCCTATAGTCCAGCATGAATTTGCCCGAAAACGTTGCCTCGAGGTATATAAAAAGGCCTTGAAAGATTAAGTTGTTAAGCATTTGAAAATTTAGAATTCTGCTAGTTAAGCTGTTTGAAATATCTTCTGAATATCTAGTAATTTTCAATTAACTTTTACGTTTATATAATTCATTTGCTAATCAAGCAATCTTTCTAATCTTTGCATTAAACTAATAAAACGAACACATGCCAAATCCAGTAATCCTTTGGGCTGACGATGAAATTGAATTTTTAAAGCCACATATTATTTATTTACGTAACAAAGGCTTTGATGTGGAAACAGTAACTAGCGGTGTTGATGCTGTTGAGTCGGCTAAACTAAAACGTTATGATGTAATTTTTTTAGATGAAAATATGCCTGGCATAAGTGGACTTGAAGCCTTGGCACAAATTAAAATGATTCAAGCTGAAACCCCAGTGGTGATGATAACCAAAAGTGAGGAAGAAAACTTGATGGAAGATGCCATTGGTAATCAAATTGCTGATTATTTAATAAAGCCAGTTAACTCGAGTCAGATATTGCTTTCATTAAAACGAATTTTTGATAGTAAGCAATTGGTTACTGAAAAAACAGCGCAAAACTACCAGCAAGATTTTAGGCAAATTGGTATGGAGTTAAATGATGTGAGCACATTTGATGAATGGTTTGCTTTATACAAAAAATTGGTTTTTTGGGAATTGGAATTAGCCAAGAGTGGAGATACTGGTATGGAAGAAATATTGGCTATGCAAAAGAAGGAAGCAACCAACGAATGGTGTAAATGGGTAGCT
>CANHJJ010000161.1 GCA_947460565.1 Bacteroidota bacterium | reverse complement strand
TCTCCCCAAAACTCCATTGGTTCGTATTGAGGGTACGGGTAATAACCCAGATTTAGTTTAATGTTTGATTTAGTTTCTTTTAAATAGTTTTCTACAAAATTAATGAGTTTAATGGGTTTTCCACTGCAATTATTTATTATCCCTGTAATCTCACTTTGCTTGCTTATTAAGGCTATATTTTTAGCAATATCAATTACATGCAGATAGTCTCTAAGTTGCTCGCCACCACTCATATTGAAAACTTCATCCCCATTTCGTATGGCCTTATTCAATTGTGGTATAATTGCTTTCTCATATTGCCCTTCTCCATACATATAGAAAAGTCTTATCCATTGGAATTTGAAATAATGAATTTTATTAAGTTCCAAGAGGAATTTTCGCAATGTATCTTTCGCTAAACTATATGAAGTATCAGGCATGGATGGCATATCCTCGCTCAAGCAGCCTGATTGCATGCCATATTCCTGACAAGTGCCTATAACTGAAATATGTTTTGCTCCATTTTCAATTAAGTTCTTAAGGAAAAAATAATGATTGAATAAAGTTTTTTCGTAATGATTTGGGTGCAGAAAATTATTTAATCCCTCCCAAGCTAAATGAATAACAATATCGGGTTGCTTAAATTTTTGAAACAAATCACTTTCTGCAACAATTGAAATATCATGTTGAATATAAGTAACCTTTGAAAACCAAGGATATTTAACAGCTTTATCTTGATTGTTGCTACTTGCAACTACATCCATGCCCATTGCTAACAATTCATTAACTACATATTTGCCAATATACCCGCTAGCTCCGGTTACTAAAATCTTCATGATTAAATGATTTCTAGGTATGGAATTGGAATGACAAACTTAGCTCCCCATTCCCTAGCATAAGAAAGTTGCTCAATAACTTCAACTTTTAAATTCCATGGAAATATGATGATATAATCAGGTTTGTTTACTTTTAAAGCAGCTTCAGCATATACTGGAATGTGACTTGCTGGAAGAAACATGTTTTGCTTAGCTGGGTTGCGGTCTACAACAAAATCAATCATGTCATTTTTTACGCCACAAAAATTTAGTAGGGTATTTCCCTTGGCAGCGGCACCATATCCAGCCACTTTTTTATTGTTTCTTTTTTGCTGAATCAAGAAATCTAAAAAGTCTAGTTTTACTTTACTAACCTTTTGTCCGAAGTCTTCATAATATGTAAGGGTGTTAATTCCTTTAGCAATTTCTTTGTTAATCAATTGAGAAACATTTTCAGAAATAATTTTTGAATTATCTTCTTTATGTTTTGCATAAATTCTTAAAGACCCACCATGTGTTGGAATCTCTTCAACATCAAACATTTCTAATCCTTGCGCTTCGAAAATTTGTTTTACGCTGAAGAAAGATAAATATGAAAAATGCTCATGGTATATGGTGTCGAATTGGTTATTGTCAACCAATTGCATCAAGTGAGGAAATTCAATCGTAACTACCCCTTGAGGTTTTAATATAATTTTGATGCCTTTAACAACATCTACTATATCAGGTACGTGAGCCAAAACATTATTACCCAAAAATAAATCTGCTTTCGTGCCATTTTTTGAAAGTTCGTTTGCTAATTCTGTTCCAAAGAAACGGGTTATTGTATTTACTCCCTTTTCAATAGCCACTTTTGCTGTGTTTTCAGTTGGTTCGATGCCTAAAACAGGTATGTTTTTGTCAACAAAGTATTGAAGCAAATAGCCATCGTTAGAAGCAATTTCAATTACCTGAGAATCTTTGTTCAAACCAAATCTGTTGGTCATTAATTCCACATAGCTTTTTACATGTGTAAGCCAGCTTGTTGAAAATGAAGAGAAGTAAACATAATCTCCGTTGAAAATAGCTTCCGATTGCTTGTATTCGTCAATTTGAACTAAAAAGCATTTGTCACAAGTGAATACTCTCAATGGGAAGAAAGTTTCAGGTTCATTCAATTGCTCTAGCGTTAAAAATGAATTTGAAGCTGGTGAATTTACCAAGTCAATAAATGTATTAGTTAATGTGTTATTACAAAATCTACAATTCATAAAATATACTTTAAATACCTTTAAAATTAGCGTTTAAAAAGGCATGTTTTTTATCTCTTTCAGATACTTCTGTTATTTCTAAGGGCCAAATTATACCCAGCATTGGGTCATTATGATGCAATGCATCTTCGAACTCAGGTTTATAAAATTGAGAGTGACAATAAACCAATTCGCAGTCATCAGATAATGTTTGAAAGCCATGAGCAAAGCCTTCTGGCACATACATCATTTTCTTGTTTTCAGCAGATAATTCTGCTCCAAACCAATTTAGAAATGTTTTAGAATCTTTACGAATATCAATGATGACATCAAAGACTTTTCCTCGAACACAACGCACTAATTTTATTTCTGAGTATGGCCTTTTTTGAAAATGCATTCCTCTTACACTTCCTGATTTTTGGGTATAGGATTGGTTCATTTGAACCCAGTCTTTATCATGACCAATTTCTGAGAAAATATCTTTGCAATAGGTCCTCATAAACCATCCTCTATCATCCCCTAATACTTTAGGTTCTATGACATATCCTCCTTCAAGTGGTGTAGAAATAAAATTCATATTAGTTGCCGAGCTTAATATAGTTTTTAATTTGATCTACACGTTTTTCATATAGGTTTGAGGGGCTAGTTAGTTCATCCAGATAGCCGCTTCTGGTAAAATCAATGGTTTGTTCAAAATTCAAAACCGGTTTCCATGCCAAATGCGTTGAGGATTTCGTAATATCTAATTTTAAATAGGATGCCTCATGCAATGGATTTGGAATTTCTTCTACTACTAAACTCCTAAAATCATCATGATTTTTGAGGGAGGATAATAAGTCACTAACTGTTTTGTGGGTATTACTTTGTGGGCCAAAATTCCATCCGCCACTGTACTCAAATCCTTTTTCAAATAAGGCTGCACCTAAGCTAAGATAGCCGAAAATAGGCTCTAATACAAATTGCCAAGGTCTAGTTGCGTTCGGGTGTCTTATAACAAGTTTTTCATTTGATAAGTATGCCTTAAAAAAATCAGGTACAATTCTATATTCAGTCCAATCTCCGCCACCAATTACATTGCCTGCTCTACCGGATGCGATATTGATTCCAGTATTGCTGAAAAACGAATGAAGATATGAATTAGTTATTATTTCAGAGCCTCCTTTTGAAGCACTGTATGGGTCTTTTCCACCCATGGCATCGTTTTCACGATAGCCCCAAATCCATTCTTTGTTATCATAACATTTATCACTTGTTACGTTAACAGCCACTTTCACACTTGAAGATTGGCGAACAGCTTCAAAAAAATTAACTGTACCCATCAAGTTGGTTTCAAAAGTTTCAATGGGATTGGTGTATGATGATAATACGATGGCTTGAGCTGCAAGGTGAAACATAAAGTCAGGTTTCACTTCATTTACATATTTGATAAACTTCTCACGATCTCTAATATCTCCATCTAAATGTCTATATTTATTAGAGAGTTTACATTTTACATAATTATCTTTTTCAGTATAGGCAGGTAAAGCGTAGCCATATACTTCTGCCCCTAATTCGAGCAGTAAAATGGATAGCCAAGAGCCTTTGAAACCAGTGTCTCCAGTGATTAGTACTTTCTTGTTTTTATATATGTTTGAGAAACTTGTTTCCAAAATTTTTTATTATTTCCAGATTTTCCAAGGGGCGTTTTGAGAGTCCCATAACTCTTCCAATTCAATTTTGTCTCGCATGGCATCCATGCATTTCCAAAAACCTTGATGCTTATATGCCATCAATTGTTTATCGTTAGTCAATTTAAGTAATGGGGTGTCTTCCCACATCGTATCATCACAATCAAAATCTAAGTAGTTGAAAACCTCAGGTTTTAAGACAAAAAAACCTCCATTTATCCAACCTTCATCTTCTTGTCTTTTTTCTTTAAAAATCTCTACTGAATTATTTTCATTGATACCCATTACTCCAAATCTTCCAATAGGTTGGATGGAAGTAACCGTAGCAATTTTGTTATGTGATTGGTGAAATGAAATCAGTTTATTAATATCGATATCAGCAACACCATCTCCATAGGTTAACATGAACTCTTCATTGCCAATATACTGTTTAACTTTTTTAAGTCTACCTGCCGTTTTAGTCTCTAATCCAGTATCAACCAGAGTTACCTTGAAATTCTCAGTATCTGAGTTGTGAACTTGGAACGAATTGTTTTTTACATCAATTGTTACATCAGAGTTGTGCAAGAAGTAGTTGAAGAAATATTCTTTGATGATATACCCTTTATATCCAAGGCAAATAATAAAATCGTTAAATCCATATTGGCTATAAATTTTCATTACATGCCACAAAATAGGCTTGCCACCTATTTCAATCATGGGTTTAGGTTTTAAATAAGATTCTTCAGATATGCGGGTGCCCAAGCCCCCTGCAAAAATTACCACTTTCATTTCTTTGTCAAAAATATTTATTTTTGTTTGGTGCAAGCATACAATATTTTTGCTAAAAAGTATCAGCAAAAAACTTTGTATGTTCCTCATTCTCATTCCATATATATCAACACGCACCCAATATGTTTTGGATGAGTTGCTCTTGCGTAGGCTAGGAATTGAATTTAAGATCACCGAAAAGGAGGATTATTTCATAAAATCGAGCTCTCTTAAAATAAATTATGGCAATAAAATTATTGAAGGCTGTGTTAATATTCCTTCGGTCCATTTGCTCCATGAAGAACATATTCACCGACATGAAATTGAGGTGGAATTGGATGAAAAATGGCAGAAAATATTTTTCAAAAACCCCTATGAGAATATACCCGATTTTAGGCAAGCCACTCAATTTTTGCATTTTGATTTGTTTGCTGCGAGCTTCTATTTGTTAAGTAGGTATGAAGAATATTTACCTCACAAAAAGGATGAACACCTTAGGTTTAAGGCAGAAAACAGCTTGGCTTTTCAAAATCATTTTTTAGAAATTCCGTTGGTTGATATTTGGGCTAACCTATTGGGTGAAATCATCAAAAAACAATATCCTCAATTAAAGGATAATGAATTCAGGACTAGTGGGAAGTTCAAAGTAATTAATACCATTGATATTGATTTTGCTTTTCGATACAAAGGTTTGAGAAGTTTTAGGTACTTAAAAAAAGCAATTCGTAATATATTACGATTAGATTTTAAAGAGCTCACTTTTCAATTCAATGTGAGAAATGGCCGTGTTTCTGACCCTTATGATACCTTTGAATAT
>CANHJJ010000160.1 GCA_947460565.1 Bacteroidota bacterium | reverse complement strand
GACTTGTTGCTTCAGTATGAGTCTAATCTTTAGTTCATTTGACCTTCTTTCAACTTCTCTGAATTCTCAGCTATTTGAAGCTTATCAATAAATTCCTGGATATCACCTGCTATCACATCGGGTAAATTGTATTTGGTTAAGCCAATACGATGATCAGTTACCCTAGCTTGTGGGTAATTGTAGGTCCTAATCTTAGCAGATCTATCACCCGTTGACACCATGGTTTTACGCTTGTTTGCAATGCCATCATTGTGCTTTTGCAATTCGATTTCATATAGCTTGGTACGCAACATTTGCATAGCACGGTTACGATTACCTAATTGATTTCTCTCTACCTGACAAACAACCACAATCCCTGTTGGTTTGTGTGTTAGCATTACCTTACTCTCCACCTTATTTACATTCTGACCACCAGCACCACCGCTTCGGGCAGTTTGCATTTCAATATCTGCAGGATTAATTTCTACATCTACCTCTTCAGCCTCTGGCAAAACCACAACTGATGCAGCAGAAGTATGAACCCTACCTTGAGCTTCGGTATCAGGTACTCGCTGCACGCGATGCACACCACTTTCATATTTCAAAACCCCATAAACGCCATCACCTGTAACTTCCATCACAATCTCCTTAAAACCACCAACTGTGCCTTCGGTAAAATCAATTACTTCAGTCTTCCAACCACGCTTGTCACAGTATCTTTCATACATACGGAAAAGCTCGCCAGCAAACAAACTTGCCTCGTCTCCACCAGTACCACCTCGTATTTCAACCACTGCATTCTTATCATCTTCTGGGTCTTTTGGAATTAATAAGATTCTTACTTCTTCTTCCATAGGCGCCACCAAAGGATCCAATTCATCTAATTCCATTTTGGCCATATCACGCAAGTCCGCATCCTTTTCGTTTTTAAGGATTTCCTTAGCGTTCTCAATATTTCCGATGAGGTTTTTATATTCAAAATATTTGTTAACCAAGGGCTGTAAACTCTTGTATTCACGATTCATTTGGGTATAACGCTTCATATCAGCCAATATATCAGGCTGTGAAAGCATGTCTTCTACTTGTTTTGATCGTTGGTATATAGCCTCTAATTTATCTAACATTGCTCTGTTTTTTGAGGCGCAAAGATAGAATTTATTATGAATAAGGGGTAGGCTTGATTCTTACTTTTTTGACCAAAGTTTCAATTCATCGCAATCTTTAAAAGAATCGCTAACATAAACATAAAACTTGTTGCGGTTTTTCTCCAACCATTTTTGCATGGTATCGTTTTGTTTTTTTACCAAAGCCATCTGTTGTAGTTTTTGGTAATCGTCTCTTGGGTTGCAGCGGTGTGGTCGGGTTTCAGATTTAAGGTATAAGATACGCCATACTTTCTTTGGTTCAGGCACGCTGATGGTAATCATCTCAGGCTCCGTATATTCACCAGGTTTAAGGGTAGAAACTTTTAGGTAAATATCTTTGTCCAATTCGTCTACAGGGATTTTAGTACCACCACCGTTGGCATCCGTAATCAAACCACCATTGTTTTTTGTAGGTGCATCATCAGAGAATTTTTTAGCTGCGTTTTCAAAAGAAATAGAATCCAATTTGATTAAATACAAAATGCTATCTGCCTTAATTTTGGCTAACTCTACATCATTTTTATATATTTTAGGCATGATAAGAATATGTCGGGCATTCATATCATCTCCTTTGCGATTGATACCTTGGATAATGTGATAGCCATATTTGGTTTCAACTACACGCGAAATGCTATCAGGCATTAATTTAAAAGCAGCAGCCTCAAACTCGGGAACCATCATACCCCTCGAGAAATAGCCCAACTCCCCTCCTTGCTTGGCCGAAACCTTATCATCACTATAAATGAGTGCCAAGGTCTTAAAGTTTTCACCATTCATCACACGTTGCCTAAGCTCAAGAATTTTCTCTTTGGCCGCGTCCTTCGATGCTTTTGACACTTTTGGTTCTATGATAATCTGAGAAACTTCCAATTCTGCGCTGTATAAAGGCAAACTGTCCCTCGACATTTGGCTGTAGTAATTCTTGATATCTGTAGGGGTAACCTTAACGTCTTTGATGATTTTGCGTTGCATCTCACCAATCAGCTGGGTATTGCGGATTTTTTCACGGTTCTGAGATTTTATTTCAGCAATGGTTTTTCCATAAAAATCTTCAAGGCCTTTTTCACCACCAAATTGTTTAGCGAAATATCGGATTCTCTCTTCCAATTCTGCATCCACACGGTCTTCATTAATTTCAACACTATCCACTTGTGCCTTCACTAACATCAAGTTGTCGGTTAACTTTCTTGTAAGGATATCACATTTGATAGTATCGCCCACAGGACCATACTCACGCTTTAGCTGTTGGTATTCAAACTCTACTTCACTATGCAAAACAATTTTATCTGCCACCACTGCCACTATCTCGTCAATTACTTGACCTGACTTAGGCTGAGCAAAACTTTTTATACCCAAAAAGATGAGCGCAAAAAACAATATGGTCTTAAAAAAATAGTTTATGCTTGGCTTGTTTATCATTTTTAAAGTGGCTGTAAATATAGGCAGCACAATGAGATTTAATAAAAAAATCCGTCAAAGCACTAAAAGCCCAATAAATAAGCCCATGCTATGACGGATTTTATAATTAGTTGTTGTATAGTCCGCGAATGGTTTCTTCGTTTACTTGAACAGGATATTTAGCTCTTAACTCTTTAATCCATTCCTTTTCCAAGTAGTTTTGATAGTCAGAGGTAGCAATTCCTTTAGCTTCTTTCAAGGTTTTGCTTTCAGCAGAAAGGTTTCCAATTACCCAATAGAATTTGTCGTTCTCGCCTTCTTTTGGAATATCCACTAAACCTTTTTTATCCCAAAGTTTCTCAGCGGTCGCATCTGTTTTTTCAGATTTGCTATCTCTGAAACTAACTGTACCTGCTACTTTTTTATTAAGCTTAGCTTGAATTTCATCTATCGATTTTCCTTTTTGTAACATTTTAATAGCATCTGCCTTAGCGCTAACATTTAAGCAAGTGAAAGTTTGGTAATGAACTCGCTCTTTCCACATGTATTTGCCTTTGTTGTTTTCATAAAATTTTTCTAAACCGGCAGTATCAGAGACCGCTTTGCTCCACACTTTTTTGTCGGTTAAATCGAATAACAAAATACCATCATGGTATTCTTTGTAAACATTGTTAAAGTCTTCGTATTTGTTTTCTAACATGCTTTCCTCATAAGCCATGCACTTGTCATCTGACCATGACTTAAACATATTTTGAACGATTACTTGCGTTGAACCTTTTTCAATAGGTGTTTGGTTGGCTTTCACATAAGCAGCAAAATCTTTTTCAGTGAAGGTCTTATCACCAATGGTTAAAACAGGTTTAGTGCCCATTTTATTTTCATCATAAGTCCAATTTCCTTTGATAAATGATGAGTCTAAGCCGGTGGCAAATTCGTTAACATTAACTAAAATTTCTTTGTAGTTATTTTCTCTTTTAATCCTGTTAACTACAGCTACTTTGGAACTTTGCGAGCGACTATCTTTGGTGATTTTAGATTTAATCACATCTTGCATTTCCTTAAAATCAGCAAGAGGTCTGCGTTCAACCAATTTCACTATGTGAAATCCATAGTCAGTTTTGAAGGGCTTTGAAATTTCGTTTTCTTTTAAAGCAAAACTTATATCTTTAAAATTTTCCGGATAACCGCTTAGGCTTGCCATCCAATTCATTACACCTTTGTTTGGTTTACTTCCTTCATCTTGTGAGTATTTTTCAACCATAGCTTCAAAGGTTTCACCTGACATAAGTTTTTGGTGGATAGAATCCGCTTTAGATTTGGCATCGTTCCATTCTGTTTCTGATGGCTGTGGACTTACTCTTACCATGATATGAGATACTTTTACATCTCCTCTAGCAGCACGTCTATCATTAACTTTCAAAATATGATATCCAAACTGTGTACGAAAAGGGGCTGAAACATCACCTTTTGCTGTTTTGTATGCATTGGTTTCGAATGGATACACCATATTGAAAGCGCCAAACCAACCTAGTGAACCATAGTTTTTCTTAGCTGATGGATCTTCAGAATATTTTGAAGCTAAACTATCAAAGTTCTCTCCTTTTGCGTAACGTCTTTTTAAGTCAAGCAATTTATTGAAAGCAGCTAAAGTATCAGCTGGAGAGGCGTTCTCGTTACACATAATTAAAATGTGACTTGCATTTACCTCTTGTTTCATTCTATCATATGCCTCATTGATTAAGTCATCCGTAACTTTTTTATCTGTTAAATATGGAGTTGATAATTGCTTGCGATAACCTGCCAACTCAGATACAAAGGTTGGGTTGGTGTCCAATTGAAGCGCTAAAGCTTCTTTAACCTTTAATTTAAAGTTGATGTACAAATCTAAATACTCGCGAACTTCCTTTTCTGTTGGGGTTGCTTTGTCTTTTCTGTTTTTGTTCAACAAACGCTCAAACTCATTTTTAAGTACCGATTCGTTAGCAAGACTAAACACCAAAGGATTGGGCTTTACTGTTGCAACAACGGCTGCTGGCTTAGCCTTAGCCGCGTTTGGTTTTGCTTTTTGAGCAAAAGTATTGCTCGCCATGATTACATTGAATGCTGCAATTACAAATACTATTTTTTTCATTTTGCGGATTAGTATGTTTTTTAAAGGATTGCAAAAATATGAAATTAGCAATGTGAAGCAAATTAGCCATACTTAATTTAAATTATATTTGCGGCCTTAATATTTACAATACATGCTTGAAGATAAAAACACTACCTCCATTGAATCGGTTGGCGAATTTGGTTTAATTGATTTGATTACAGCAGGTTTAACGCCCACACAAGCCTCAACCATTAAGGGAATTGGGGATGATGCGGCCGTGATAAAAACTGAAAATGGTAAATGTATGTTGGTTAGTACTGATTTACTTTTGGAAGGTGTGCACTTTGATTTGAGTTATATGCCTCTTAAACATCTGGGATTTAAAGCCATAACTATCAATGTGAGCGATATATATGCCATGAACGGAAAGCCCACTCATGCCACTGTTTCACTAGGTATATCAAGTAAATTTTCTGTAGATGCCATTGAAGAAATATACCAAGGCATACAATTGGCCGCAAAGCACTATGGAATAGATATTATAGGCGGAGACACTAGCACCAGCAAACAGGGCTTACTAATTTCTGTGACGGTTATGGGCGAAGCTGCTATAGATGATGTGGTTTATCGTTCAGGTGCAAAAGATAAT
>CANHJJ010000159.1 GCA_947460565.1 Bacteroidota bacterium | reverse complement strand
TGCCAAGAGTCTCTTGAAAAGTATTGTGAATGAGATGAAACTAGATGATAAACTGTATAAACCCAATGTATTATTAAGCCGTATATCAGCAGCTAAAAATGCCTTAGTGGATGCCAATGAATATTTTCACAATCCTGAAAATAATGAATACGATGCATCTACAGGAAGACCTAAATTCAGTTTGATTTATAAAACCTATCAAGAGCGCTGTTTTAGAGCGGGTGCCATGGATTTTGATGATTTGTTAATCAAAACTTTTGAGCTGTTCAGAAATCACCTTGATGTATTGCATAAATACCAACATCAGTTTAAATACATCATGGTGGATGAGTTTCAAGATACCAATTTTGCCCAATACTCTATTATCAAGAAATTGGCTGCTGTTCACCAAAACATAGCAGTAGTGGGAGATGATGCCCAAAGTATCTATGCTTTCAGGGGTGCCAATATCAAAAATATTTTGGGTTTTCAAAAGGATTTTCCAGATGTGAAAACATATAAGTTGGAACAAAACTATCGCAGTACACAAACCATTGTAAAAGCAGCAAGTAGCATTATTATACATAATAAAGAACAGCTTAAAAAAGAGGTTTGGACGGATAATGAAAGTGGCGAAAAAATCCGAGTATTAAGAGCATTAACCGATAATGAAGAGGGCCGCATGGTGGCTCAATCTATTTTTCAAGAGAAGATGAATAGCCGTGCCATGAACAAAGACTTTGCCTTGTTGTATCGCACCAATGCCCAAAGCCGTTCTTTGGAGGAAGCACTGCGTAAGCTAAATATACCATACCGTATTTATGGAGGTATGAGCTTTTACCATCGAAAAGAGATAAAAGATTTATTGGGTTATTTTAGATTGACTATTAATTATAATGATGAAGAGGCGCTAAAAAGGGTTATCAATTATCCTGTAAGAGGTATTGGTAAAACAACCATGGAGCGTTTGGCTGTGGTAGCAAATGAACATCAAAAATCTTTGTGGGAAGTGATTGAAAATGCTCAATACTATGATGTAAAATCCTCAGGTGCTCTGGAAGATTTTGTGATGATGATTAAGAGCTTTAATACCATGCTTAATAAGCCAGCCTATGATGTGGCTATGCATATTGCCAAGTCTACCGGTATTCTAAAAGCATTGTATGAAGATAAAACCGTTGAAGGAATAGCACGATACGAAAATATTGAAGAGCTATTAAATGGTATAAAGGAGTTTAGTGAGGATGATAGCGTAGATGATGATGGGGTGCAGAAATATGGCTTACTTACTGAATTCATGCAAGATATTGCCTTGTTAACAGATGCCGATAAAAATGATGAGGCGGATAATGATAAGGTAACATTAATGACTATTCATGCTTCAAAAGGATTAGAGTTTACATATGTTTATATAGTGGGATTGGAAGAAAATCTTTTCCCTTCACAATTGTCACTTAATAGCAGACAAGATTTAGAAGAGGAGAGAAGGCTGTTTTATGTAGCCATAACTAGAGCTATGAAGAAATTGACACTGTCTTTTGCTAGCAGTCGATTTAAATTTGGTACGATAAGCAGTAGCGAACCAAGTAGGTTTTTGAGTGAGTTAGATCCTCAATATTTACAAATGGATAGTATTTTCACCTCAAAACAAGCTACCACAACAAGCACGGCAGGTACAGGAAAAACAATCACAGGAGTTAGACAAGGAGCACCTCTTCTAGTAAAGCAAACTGCTTCACCTGCCAGCAAGCCAGCGGCTAAGCCGATTGATCCTAATTTTGTAGGAGATGATACCAGTAATCTACAAGCTGAACAAATTGTTGAACACCAACGTTTCGGACTTGGAAAGGTAACTATGGTTGAAGGCCATGGTGACAATAAAAAGGCCCATATCGAATTTGACACTGAAGGCAAAAAGATGATTGTATTGAAATTTGCCAAACTTAAAATTAAATCATAAAACCATGAGCAAAAGAGATATTGAAACAGAGGCTGATGTTGAAACTTTGGTGAATGCTTTTTATGATAGAATTCAAAAAAATGCATTGTTAGCTCCCTTTTTTACCCAAACCAATTGGGAACATCATTTGCCAAGGATGATTAGTTTTTGGAATTTTTTATTGATAGGCAAAACAGGCTTTAGTGGTAATGTTTTTGATGCCCATGTTCAACGCCATATTAAGGAAGAACACTTTACAGCTTGGTTATCCTTGTTTGAGCAAAGTGTGGATGAACTATATGAAGGTAAAACGGCCACCTTAGCTAAACAAAAGGCAACTGAATTGGGGATGATATTTAGTTGGAAGTTGAAAGAATTAGAAGGTGAATAATTTGAATTTTACAATTGTTTATGCCAATAACTTTTGTGTAAATTTTTAATATTACTGCTGACAATCATATAAACCACCCCTCCATACGCTGTCGCTAGCGTCCCGCTAGCGAACTTATTGAATAGCCTCTGGCATTTTCGCGATTTTGTCACCAACCACATTGAACCCCATGCACATAAATCAAGTTATTAGTTCTTCAGGAATAAATAGCTTTTAACAATTGTTTGAGCCAGTAAATTTGTAAAATAAAAAATCCCGTTGAATAGCTTTCAACGGGATTTTTTGTGTAATGTATTTTTCTTATTGTGCAATAATACTGATAGCTGTTCCACCACCAGGAGCTAATTTTAAATTTAGTTTAGACTTAGCAGTAACAGTTATCTTTTCAATTTTATAAGCCTCTGGATTTTTGTCCCAACTTGCATCATCCGAATCTTTGTAAATTGTAGCTGTGTATTTTTTTCCTTTATCTAAGAAATTAAAATCTAATGCTAATTGACGCGCATTTTCATCTGTTATACTTCCTAAGAACCAGTTATTGGTACCTTTTGCTTTTCTAGCAATGGTTAGGTATTCGCCTGGTTCTGCATGTAATACTTTGGTGTCATCCCAATCAACAGCCACATCTTTTATAAATTGAAATGCATCTGGTTTAGCTTCATAATTTTCAGGTAAATCAGTTGCCATTTGAATTGGGCTATATAAAGTTAAGTATAATGCTAATTGCTTAGCAAGTGTGGTGTGCACTTGCTCTTTAGCACCTGGGTAATAACTGCTCTTTTTGATTTTGAAAATACCAGGGGTATAATCCATAGGTCCGCCCATCAAGCGAGTGAAAGGTAAAATGGTTTCATGCTCAGGTGGATTTCCCTCACTCCAAAAGTTAAACTCTTGTCCACGTGCAGCCTCTGCGGCCATAAAGTTAGGGTATGTGCGGTGCAATCCAGTAGGGCGAACAGGCTCATGAGCCACCACCATAATTTGGTTTTCAGATGCTTTTTTGATAGCTCTTAAATAATGATTCACCATCCATTGACCATCATGAAACTCGCCACGAGGAATGATTTTTCCAACATAACCAGATTTTAAAGCATGACTTCCCACACTTGACATCAAACGATAAGCTGTATCCATAAACCTTTCATAATTGGTAACACTTCCACTTGTCTCATGGTGTGTAATAATGCCAACACCTTTACTTTGAGCATAAGAATTCAAACCACGATAATCATAATCAGGATAAGGGGTAACAAAGTCAAAAACATCTTCTTTCCATTTACCAAACCAATCTTCCCAACCGGTATTCCAACCTTCAACCAATACACCTCCAAATCCATTTTTTGCTGCAAAGTCAATATATTTTTTAGTATTTTCGGTGGTTGCACCATGTTTGGTTTTGGTTCTTTGTGTGCCATCTGCATTGGCATCTGTTGCAGCTTGTGTGCCTGAATAATCCCAAGTAGAAAGGCCTAAATGCATCTCTAACCAAATACCACAATACTTCATTGGTTTGATATAGCTTGTATTAGTCAGCTTCGATGGTTCATTTAAGTTTAAAATGGTTTTTGATGCAATGATATCACGAGCATCATCACTTATGATAATCGTGCGCCATGGTGTTTGACAAGGCGTTCTTAAGTATGCTTTGTTACCTAATGCATCGCTAGCAATGGTGGCAGTTGCTTCGTATGTGTTCACATCAAAATGCAAATCCATTGCAGGATAATTTACCAATGCTGCTTCATGAATATTCATGTAAACCTTATCTTTGGTTTTAATCATTAAGGGAGTTTGAACAAAAGCACCTTTTATAGGCGTGGCGGTGAAAATGGCACCATCACGTTTTTTAGCTAATTTTTCAATTTCTGATATTTGAGATGTATTGTAAGTGTATTCGTTTGTATCAAAATCGCCTGGCATCCACCAAATTTTATGATCAGCTGCTAAGTTGAATGTGGTTAACTCATCAGCCACTACAAAGTGCATCAAATTAGCTTGTTCAGGAAACATGTACCTAAAACCAACTCCATCATTGAAAACCCTGAAAATTACTTTAACTATGCGCGGTTTATCACTCTTTTCTGCTAAACTGATGATGATTTCTTTATAGTTATTAACGATATTTTTTGTCTCGCCCCAAACAGGTTGCCATGTATCATTATGCGCACTTGAATCAACGTTAACAATGCTGAAATTATTCATCAAATCATCTTGATCCTTTATTTTGAAACCTAATTTTGAACTTTCAATTACTTCTTTGTTTTTGTATTGAATGCCATAAGTAAGAGCTCCTTGATTATTGAGACTTACACCTAGCACAATTTGATTATTAGGAGAACTGACTTTAAAATTTTGTGCAAATGCACCAATTGAGCATGTCAACAAGAGCATGCCATACACTTTTTTCAAATTCATAAATACTATTTGTTATGAAAACGAAAGTAGTAAAAAAGAAGTAATTACTTAGCATTGATATTTCTACTTAAATTTTTCCCCAGAAATTTGTAAAATTATTGAGAAAATTGTCAAAATGGGCTGAGTATTTTATAAGTCTAAAAATTTGTAAATAAAGTCATTAAAAAGTGGTAAGAGAAAATTTATTATTAAAAAACAAATAATCCAAAACTAATGGTATTATTGAATTGTTTTAAAATATATGAAAAAACCAACTCATTTTCTTGTTATTGATGATGATCAAATCAATAATATGCTTTGTAAATACTCTATAAGGCAGGTAAATGGTAATTTAGAAACAATCACATTTTTAGAACCTGAAAAAGGATTTGAGTATATAATTAGCACCTATTCTTCATCTCCTGCAGAAATTCCGACAGTGCTGTTGCTAGATATAAATATGCCTACTTGGAGTGGTTGGGATTTTTTGGATAAATTTGAGATGTTGGATGCAAAAATAAAAAATCAAATCAAGGTATATATGCTTTCATCATCTGTTGATCC
>CANHJJ010000158.1 GCA_947460565.1 Bacteroidota bacterium | reverse complement strand
TACAATGACAAATTAGAATACTACCAAAATCTGTTTGGTAAAAAGTATGAGCAAAAAAACAATTCATCTGAGCTTATTCTATTTATTGAAGATGGAACCATACCTAGCAGAAGTGAAGAAACCAAGTATTTTATTTTTGACACGATATCTAAATCTAGCATCGATAATACCGTAAATGGATCTGGAAATAAATTATTCCTTCCTACCTATCAAAATCATTATCAGCAAAGATATATCTCAGTTATTACAAACAACACTTTTTTAAGACCAACAACCATTAGAAACAATAATCATGTAGTGATGACCACACTCAATAGCAGGGTGGAAAAAGAACGTACAAACCTTATCGCTTCATTTGACAATACTTTAAAAACGAATTATCAAAAAATGTTGGCTGCAAGAAAAGAACAAGAAATGGCAAGGGCTAGAGCATATCAAACAGCCCAAATTACAGCACAGCCTACACCAATGCCTTCTACAAAATCAAAAACTGAAAATTCCGAGCTAAATAAACCAAAAATTAGTAACAATAATCCAACTAATAATCAGCAGATTTCTGATAGCTATTTTTCAAAACAACCAATTAATAGTAGCGTTATTAAAGATAACCAAAACAAACAAAGTGCTTCAGTTTTACAGCAGAAGTTTGAAACAAAAACAACTTTGAAAGCTGATAACAATATGACCAATCAAAAAAAATTTGGGAACAACTTTTCTACTTCTACATCAAACAACAATTATTCCAAACCAATAACAAATCCTCATGTAGATGTAAGGAATTGGCTTAGCATATCAGCACAAGTCAGCTATATGCGCATACCCTTGCAAAATGAAATTGACAACCATATTATTATCAAAGTGGCGGGCAAAGAAATCAACCTAAACATTAAGGGAACAAAGGGATTGCAAATCAAACAAGTTAGAATTGAAAACTAAATAAGTCACAATTTCCAGAGCCACATATAAAAAGAAAAGCCCCCACCTATGAGCTATCATTAGGAGGAGGCTATTTCTTTTTGATTACTAAAAAATGATTGAGTAAACCGATTTTAGTTTCACTGTAAACAGTCGAATTAGGCTGTGATAGGTGAGTTGAGCATTTACAATTAGTCCGTACATATTATTAAATTATAAGGTTTAGAAAATTTATTAGTTTAGCCTGTTATAGATATTGCTACTATTTCTGTTTCCTGATAGGTTTTTGTACCAATCAGGGAATAATGTACCGCCTGACTGGGCCCATGCGGCAAATTTCAAATGTGCCGTTGTTATGTCTGCACTTTCAACAGGATAAGCAAAGCGCTCCGGAATGTTGATGGCAAACGGCAGATTATTTAGGGTTAAATAGGTTTTGCTTCCATTTAATTTTGTGTCATCGTGACCCTTGCCTAGCAAAGTTGTATTAACCAAGCCTGTCCAATTTTTACCTGCCAAGTGAATCTCATATCCTCTGTCTTTTCCATGACTATTTCCCCATATAAATGGATTATATTCATTCAAGCCAAAACTTGATAGATTAATAGGCGTAATAAGGGTAAAGTTCACATTATAATTGACAGTATCAGTAGGATTTATATTTTGAAAAGTATTCCAATCTTGCATTTCTGTTCGGCTATTTGAAAAAACACTGATTACAGCATCGTTTTGTCCTGGTTCTAATGTGGCACCAGTTAGACCAGTTACATTACTTCTAAGAGTTGGAAACTCAACAGCAAAGGAATTTTGAATGATACCCCCACTTGCTCTGAGTGTATAAGTTGCTTTTATATCTTTTACTTTATTTCCAGCATTAGTGACTACTTTATACTTATAATCTACTACAACATCATTCAAATCATAATCACCTTTGTATGGCCATAAATCTTCAAAGGCAACAGATGCTTTACCGCTAACAGAAGGGTAATAATTGTTAAATGCTCTTAAAGGATCTGTGGGGTATTCATCATCAGAATCCTTAATACCATCACCATCGGTATCATTTGAAATGGGAAGTGTAGAAATTCCCGTTGTTGTAATTGCGTTAACTGGACTGGAAGTGGTGTAAAACATCACATCGTTAAAATCATGATCACAGTTTGGGTAATCCCTTCTGATATCCTCAAATCCCATAACCAATCTATCAGTTGCAACATCTCTTACCATCACCATGTGTTGACGAAGTGCAGGGTTACTCTCGGGGTTTAGGTCTTTATTAGCAAATAAGGTATATTGTCCGTTGCTTATGGATGAGTTGGTATTATTGAAACCATTTGATATAATACCATAAGCAATAACAGTATCAGCACCAACTTGTCCTATATACACTTTATTACCAGTGACCAATCCTCCACCTGAATTCAGAAACGAAGAATTTGAAAAAATCACAATCATCGAATCAATATCAGATACTGTTAGAGGAGGAAAATTCTTGTGATATTTATAGTAAAAAAGAGTATTCATATTATTAGCACCTTCTGTAACAAAAGTTACCCAAACATCACAAGTTTGATTAATCAATATGGTACGAGTTGATGTATTATCATCTAACAGTTGAGGATTACGAACTGCTACTGATTGAGCAGATGGCAATAAGGTATTGATATCAGCAAGCAATTGTGTGTTTACTATATCATTAGGTATAACCAGGTTGTTTGGCACTCCTAATGAGTTCCAAGCACCTAAACGGTAAGAAAGTTTGTTATTTGCTTTTCCTAAAGAGGTTGCATAACTGTGTGATGAAGGCACTGTTTTTATCTTCAACGGATTTTTACCACCTATTTGAGCATTTACATTTGTACCCTTGATATCTAAAACAATATCAGAAGGAACACCTATATAGCTCGTGTTAAGAACCACATGTTTCAAATACGTTGATAATGAAATATTGGTTTTAAATAAACCATTCTCATCAGTAGCACCATTGGCAATTACTTCCCCTCCGTTTTCTTTACTATCTGTGCTTAAAGAAACTTTAGTGAATTTTACAGGCTCATCATTTGTACCTAAAATACTAATTTCAAAATTGGTTTCCTGAGTCGTTCTGTATTGAAACCCCTGGGGAACTTTAATTTCTGTGACGTTGGATACATTGACTAATGGATTGATTTCATTACCATTTGATCCTGATAAACTCAATTCCTTGCGGCAAGATACAAGCAATGAAAGAGAAATGGCAATTGTTATTATTTTTTTCATGATCTTAATGATAGCTAAGACCATGTACCCTAAATCCATACCAAGCGAACAAACATCTAATTATCAGAAAATTAACACAAATCCAAAAAGATATTAAATCCCAAATATGGTCATTTTTCCCATTTAGAATCAAAAATAGTATGGTAGTTCAAACTGCGTCAAATCAATTGTAAATCCTGTATTAACATTAAATTAAAATTAAAAAGGCTCTAGCTGTTTCCAACTAAAGCCTTATAAATAAATAGAGTAAATAATATTAATGACTGCCCTTTAATTTTAATTTGTCTTTAAAAACCTTCTCAAGTTTCTCAACTTTAGGGGCAATAACAAATTGACAATACGATTGTTCGCTATTTTGGTTATAATAATTCTGATGATAATCTTCAGCAGAGTAATAATTATTTATTGCTGTTATCTCAGTAACAATTGGATTACTAAATGCACCACTTGCATTTAACTCAGACTTATACTTTTCTGCTAATTGCATTTGAATATCGTTATAATAAAATATGGCCGAACGATACTGTGTTCCAACATCATTACCCTGACGATTTAATGTAGTTGGATCATGGGTTTGCCAAAAAATAGATAACAAAGTTTCATAAGAAACCTTTTTAGGATCAAAGGTAATTCTGCATACCTCAGCATGACCAGTAGTTCCATTGCATACATCTTTATAGGTAGGGCTCACCATATGTCCACCAGCATAACCACTTTCAACTTTCACCACACCATCTAAGCGCTGAAACATGGCTTCTACGCACCAAAAACAGCCAGCACCGAAAAGAGCTGTATCTAATTCATTGTTATTTACTTCGTTTGTCATATTATTCGTTGTTTGGGTTATTTTTTTTTGACTATTTCTTTGACCACAGGCCGTTACAAATGTTAACAATAATATGGACAGATGTAAAAGGTAAATTGTTTTACTATTTCTCATATTTATATAAACGCAAAAAAAGAGGTATTGGTTTTTAAATCAGCAGCAAAAAATAAACTCTACAATAAAGACTTTAAAAAGATCAACATTTTGCCAAAAACATAAATTAAGTTGCCGAAGAAACTTCCAAAAACTATTTGAGTCAATTTAAGCAAAACAAATATAAAGCGGCAAATTATAAATTAAAATAGTATTCATGAAACGGATCAAGGAGAAATCTTTGGCCTTATTCATTTTAGCGTAAACTCAATATTTTAAAACTTTTTCCCATGAGTCAAAGAAATAATTTGCTTTAACAATGAAGGAGTATAATTTAATAATTTTAAGCTCCACAAAGTGGTTAATCTTTTACCAAATAAGCGTTGAAGATAAAAAGCAATTTTTATTCTATTTGAAAAATTTTGATTCCATTCGTTCGTATAATTTTTGATTAATTCGTCTTTAGAAATTTTATTTTTAAAAAACAAATGAACATGATTGGCCAATATTTTGGAGGCACGCAAGGCAATGCTCATCCCATTTCCGCAGAGCGGTGCAATGGCACCAGCAGCATCACCTAGCATAATAATACCATGATTAAAAGCTTGTTTTTTCTCAAAACTAATTTGACTTATTACAATTGGTTTTTCAAACAAAAAAGATGATTCAGTAAAGTATTTTTTCAAATGTGGATTTTCATAAAGGATATTTTGCTCCATAAGCTTAATATCATTTTGATTTAATCTCAAGTTTTTGGCGGTGGTTAAATAACAAAGGCAATACGTATCATTATCAACTTTTGAAACGCCACAATAACCGTCTTTAAAATTATGCAATTCAATAATATTGGAAGGCAAATCAGTTTTAATATGGTACTTCACACCAATGTATTTTCCTTTTTCAGTTGCTTTTTTTTGCGCTATAAATGGTGGGTTTATTTTCCCAAAACTACCACAAACCAGTTTTGATTGAAAAATGTTTGAATTGGTTGTTATTTGAAAGATTTCATCATGAATTTTAACATACAAAACCTTGGTATTATCAAAAACAGTAACACCCACCTCCTTCGCCTTTTTACACAATAAATCATCTAATGAAAATCGGCTAATACCAAATCCGCCCAGATCTAATGGTGATTTTATTACATAACCATTTGGTGCTGAAACATGGATGG
>CANHJJ010000157.1 GCA_947460565.1 Bacteroidota bacterium | reverse complement strand
TGTCTAAAAGATAATCAACCCTTTCGCGGGCCAACATTTTCCCTTTTTCTTTTTGCTTATCAGCAGCTTTTTTGCCACCACCTAAATAAATTTTTTCTAAACGCGTGTTAAGTTCTGTTACTAATTCTTGCATATTTTTTTGATAGTTGACGGTTTACAGTTGAAGGAAGATTTGTGAAAGCTATCAACTAACAACCAATTCACAAAACTATCATACTAAAGGGATTTTCAAAACGTGATTTTTAACTAATGGGAGAGAGGCAGGATAATAGATTGGGCAGTTATATTTATTTCTGATATTTTCTCTTGAGTTATTTGTTTTCTAATTGAAAATTAGCAATTAAGCGTATTTTTTTATTGAATCGATAAGGTAGGATTTAATAGAATCTCTTAAATATTTCGGCTTTAAAACCTCAACATCATTCCCATAACTCAATATCTGACTTGTTAATTCGTATGAGGGGATAACAGTTATGGCAATATGAACTCCATTCTTTGTTTCTTTTACTATTTTCTGTGTTGAATGAATAGGCTGCGCTTTTATGTATAAACCTTGTTTGATATTGAATTTTAAGACAATTTGTTCTGGCTTGTAATCATTAATAACTGTGATGCCAAAAGAGTATTTAAAATAATCTTTTCTTGAAAAATTTTCATTCAATTTAAATCGCTTTTCCAGTGTTTTTAAAAGACTTATTCTTTCTAAGGCAAAAGTGGCAATTCTTTTTTCTTCATGATACCAACCAGTCAAATACCAGCGATTTTTGTATTCCTTTAGCAGATAGGGGTCAACTGTATGTAGCTTTTCTGTTCCTGTTGAAAATCTATTATATTTAAACTGAATGGAACAAAAATTTCTTATAGCATCATATAACTCAATTGAATACTCCAACCCTTTACTATCTGGAGGAATTTCAACTTGTATCAAATCCGATATATCTTCAATTGAATCTGCTATTTGTTTATTTCCACTAAACTTTTCAATTTTATTTATTACCTGTTTTAGCGGATTTAATAATGAAAGTTGCTCATATCTTTTCAAGATGACAAGCATATTTTTCAAGGCTTCTATATCTTCATGTTTTAGTGATAATTCATTGATAGAATAGCTTGCATTTTTATAATAATAACCTTTTCTGTTTCTATCATAATCAATTGGGGCATCATAACGTAAAGCATTATCATTTCGCATTTTGTGTATATCAACTTCTATTGCTTTAATACTTACACCACAAATTTCAGCCAAGTATTCTTTTGTTGGAAAAGATTTTCTTACTAATTGAGAATCAATTAATCTATACCGTTCAATTGCTGTCTTTTTTTCATTCATTTTTCACCTCCTATAATTATTAGGGACTGCCCATTTACCTTTGACCCAAATATATGGCTAAAATAATAAACATACATAAAAATCAGGATAGCGATAGCTACAACCAAATACTTGAAAACATATTTAGTTTTCTTACTGAAATGCAAACTGCCATAGATGGCCATGCTTTAAATCTTGCATGCGAAGGGGTCTGGAAAGATTGGAATAAAGAGCAAAAAGAAGGCTCAACATTTAATTTCGACTTTGATATTATATCCGAATTAAATGATGATAATATTAAAAAACTATTTGAGTTGAAATCCAAAATAGCTAAAGTAAATGATGATTTGTTGTTAATAGTTAAAAATACTTCATTAAATAGAGAAATTCCAGTAGGGTCATTTCTTGCACCCCAACCAGAAGAATATACAAAAGAAGAAATGTATAAAATGTATTTAGAATGCAAGGATAATTTAAGAATACCCACTATTGCAACTATGTGTAATGCTGATACAAAAGAGTTAGAAGATGTAATTAAAGAGTTTTAAAATTCGAAGTAATTAACAAAGTATTTTGATAAAAAAAATAGATTTGATAAAGATTTAACTATAAAAACATGAAAGAAAAATCAATTAAAGATTCTGCAAAGGCAAAGGAATTTGTGGAGAAAATTTTCAAAGTAATAGAAGAAGCAAAATTACCTCAAGACTTAGAAAATATCATGGAAATGTTTCATCCAAACAACATTATGTCGGAATCAAAGTATCCTAAAATTACTTTTAGTATCGATAAAAAGGAATTAGAAGAATTAAGTGACTTTTCATTAAAAGGTGACAACATAGAAAGTTTGAAAAATAATATTCAGAACAATACTTTAGCAAAGTTGCTTTATGCTTTAGTATGGAAAAATGGTGATTTAGTTAAATTAAAACACATAATTAAAGGAATAAAAAATGTAGACCAAGTTGAAGATGATAAGAATGATGGACTTGTGTTTTACCAATTTGGTAAATATCTAACTAATCAAAATAATGAGCCAATTGTTGACCAACATGTTTTGCGTGCATTTGCTATAAGTGATAGAATGAGAAAAAGCGATAGAATCAACAGTTCGATTTCTGAATGGCAAAAAATGGAGACTATTAATAAATCAAATAAGTTCTTGATTAAAGATTACAAAGAATGGTTGAAAGTCTTACCTATCAATAATGGAACAGCAGAAAATTACACGAATGAAATAGATAAAATTTTATTTGCACTAGGAAAAACAATTAAACATAAACCAAATTCCAATAAATGATGGAAGAATCCCCGATATACGACATCAATTATTTTACTGAAATCAAACTGAATCGTATGTTAATACCAAACAATTCAGAGGATAAAATATTTCTTTTTATACATAGTGTCATTCATAATTTTACTAGTGAAAATATAGAATTGCTTATTGTTGACCATCAACAATTTCAAGTCATATTAGAAATGCTTCCAAAAGAAGATGCAAAAGAAATAAATGAACTAATTGGTGATTTTCTTGTTAGCAATGAAACATATTTTGAATATCAGTTTAATGAGATTGATGAGTTGTTTGGAAGACTAACAAAATTGTATTTTGTCGTTCACTATGTTGAAAATATCGGAAATGAAGCCTTGTTGGATGAACCACAGTATCAGTTTGAACGACCAGCTTATCAATTAAAGAAGCTAATAAAAAAAGATAATTCTAGGATAATTTTTGTCAAGGAGCCATTTTCTTCATTTAGTTTAGCTATCAAACATTTTTCAGAAATATATAACATTTTTACTTTGTTAAAAAGTAATAGATATACAGAGGATGAAGCCTTGCAAATTTGTGGATTAACAAATCCAGTTGTTTTTGATTTGTTATGTGCTTTAAATGAATCCACTGAAGTTGATTTGAATATTTCATGGAAGAAAACAAAACCCTACAAACCATGAATACACTATAATTATTGTATATATCATTACACCATAAAGTCGTACTAATAATATTTCTTAAACACAAAAAGCACCCTGCCTTTTCAGACAAGATGCTTTTGTGCAATCAAGCAAATGAAATACTAAGCGCTTTTGGCTCCTAGCATCAAAAATTCGGTAACCACTATTTCGGTAACATAGCGTTTCACGCCTTCTTTGTCGGTGTAGTTGCGGGTGCTTAATTTGCCTTCTACGGCTACTTCGCTGCCTTTCTTTAAGTATTTTTCAACTATTTCGGCTTGCTTGCCCCACACCACGAGGTTGTGCCATTGGGTTTCTTTCACTTCTTTACCTTTTTCGTCACGGTAGCTATCGTTTGTAGCTATTGAGAATTTTGCTAATTTTTTTCCATTGGTAGTTTCTTTTACTTCTGGATTCATGCCTAAGTTGCCAATAAGGCGAACGCTGTTTTTTAAATTGTTCATACGTGTTTTGTGTTTAAATAATTAATAAAATGTTTAACTTGTTGTCAGCTACCAACCATTCCGTTGATTTGACGATGCAAAGATGTGGTGGCCCCCAAACCCGATTCGTATTTTATCCATTTACTTACGGGTTTAGCCGATTAAATCCGTTTGCAAACGGAAATATTTTTACTATATTGCGTTTGTAAAATACAGCGCCACAAAGCGTTGAAACTAAAATAGAAATGTATATTTGAATTATAATTTGAAATGTAATGCTAATAGAAAGAACCAACAATGAATTGATAATTCGTCTTCCATCCAACCTGGATACTGAGGGTGTACAGCGATTAGTAGATTATTTAATATACAAAGAAGCCACAGCAAACTCGAACGCAAAGCAATCTGATGTTGACAAACTATCTAAAGAAATTAAAAAAGGCTGGTGGAAGAAAAATCGTACTAGATTTATTAAATAAAGTTCATCGAGAATGAGCGCTGTTAGTCCAGTAAATTCAGTTGTAAAGGTAGTTGTAGACACCAATATTATTTTCAGTTCCCTGCTAAATTCAAATGGTACCATTGGCGATTTACTTTTTAATTCAGAACCATTTATTGAGTTTTATAGTTGCCATTATATGCAATTTGAAATTGATAAACATTGGAAAAAACTGTTGAAAATTTCGAAGTTAACTGAAGCTCAATTAAGGGAGTCTCAAATTAAAATTTACTCAAAAATTTATTTTATAAACGAAGAACTTATTCCTCAAAAGACATGGGTTAAAGCTGAAGAAATTGCAAGAGAAGTGGATATTAATGATACTGATTTCATAGCACTTTCTAAGCATCTTAAAGCCATTTTATGGACTGGTGATAAAGAACTATACAGTGGTTTAAAGCAGAGACGCATTAAAAACATTTGTAATACCTCGGATTTGCTTGCGCTTAGACTAAAACTAACTAAATTTTAAGTTGAATCATGCAAAACGTTATTATCAAAAAACTTAGGTTAGATAGCGTAGGAAAAACGCTTTTGGTGAATATTCCTGATTCTTTATTACCCATTTTTGATGGTATTTCTTATGATACAAAGCCTTCAAAAAAGAATTTGGGTGCCTATGATTATGTGCATGTATTTGCAGATAAACAATCAACTTTAGAAGAACTTGTGAAAAGTGTAGGTGAAGCAGGCAAATATGATGGTGTATTTTGGGCAAGCTATCCAAAAGGGACAGGTAAGATTAAGAGTGATATTAAAAGAGAAACAGTTTGGAAAGCCCTTGAATTAATTGAACAAGAAGCAGTGACACAAGTGGCCATTGATGATACTTGGAGTGCGCTTAGAGCAAGACCTTATGACAAAGTAGGAACAAAAAAATAATTAGACATGGAAGCAAAAATATGTACCGAATGTGGCGAAGTAATTAAAGGCCGTGCAGATAAAAAATTTTGTGATGATGCCTGTCGCAGCGCTTACAACAACAAACTCAATAGTGATTCATCTGCCTTGATGAAAAACATCAATAATATTTTGCGTAAGAACCGTAGAATTATTGAAGAACTTAC
>CANHJJ010000156.1 GCA_947460565.1 Bacteroidota bacterium | reverse complement strand
GAATCACAAGAATATCTTCTCTATTTATTTGATTTATAAGCCATTATGTATAACATACTTAACACTAAGAGTGGTCCGGCTATTAGTACATGCGCCGTCCAATGCAAATTAGCCCAACCAGTAATGATGTAAACAAGACCATTAATAGCACAAATGATAGACCCAACCAGTGGCCGCTGATGTGCAATAACAACCAAAAAAAGAACGATAGCTGTGGGAATAAAATGGACTAGCAAGTCCAAAATAGTTTGAGTAGCACTTTGATTTTTGTTAAATACATCACCTGCAAAAATTAATAATGCTAGTGCAAAACATATACCAGTGCTTGTAGCTGCTATTAGCCATTTGTTTGAACTCCTAAACATTTGCGTTAAATTAATTCTTAAATTGTTCCTTTAAAATTAATACATTTTTCCATGAGAAAATTAATTCATTGGATATCAAAAAGCATCATTGCATCTGCTCTACTATTTCCAATTACATCAATCGCGCAAGAAAATAAAGCGGAGGTGGCTATTCAACAAATAATGAAAGAAAATCCAGTAATGGGATTGTCGGTTGCAGTTGTAAAAAATAATAAAATTATTTATACGCATTCTTTTGGATTAAAAGATGCCGAAACAAATGCAGCACTTACCGATGATAATATATTTAGAATTGCTTCTATCTCTAAATCTTTTTCTGCTACGGCTATTATGCAATTAGTAGAAGATAAAAAAGTTAATTTAGACCAAGATGTTAGTGAGCTTGTAGGATTTAAAATTCGCAATCCAAAATTTCCAGAAACAATCATAACGCTTCGGTTAATGCTATCACATTTATCATCTATCAACGATAGCCAAGGATATTTTTCGCTCGATTCTATTAATCCCCAAAAATCAGTTAATTGGTACAAGTGCTACAATAATTATGAACCAGGAAAAGGATACGAATATTGTAACCTTAATTATAATATGATTGGCACAATTATTGAAAAAGTTAGTAGTGAAAGATTTGATACCTATATACAAAAGCATATTTTAGAACCACTATCGTTATATGGGGGATACTATGTGAACGGACTCGACAAAACCAAGTTCGCAACAATTTATGAATACCAACCAGATGTATCAAAATTTGTAATGTCGCCAAATGCTTATGCACCAAGAACTGCAGAAATAGCTGCATATGAAATGGGTTACAGTACACCCATATTTTCGCCAACCGGAGGCATGAAAATATCAGCTAAGGATTTAGCAACATATATGATGATGCACGCTAATTATGGCAAATACAATGGAGTTAGAATTATTTCAAAAAAGAGTTCAATTGAAATGCAAACACCTATGTCAACAAATAGGAATTACGGTTTTGCTATTGAAACTACTAACAAATTGATTGATGGGAAAATTATGGTGGGGCATACTGGATCCGCATATGGGCTTTATAGTGCAATGTTTTTTAATACAGAGGAAAAGTTTGGTATTGTTGTAATTAGTAATGGTTGTCATCCAGCATATAATAATGGATTCAATGCTGTCATAAGAAAAACAGTAAACGCATTGTACGAAAATTTAATTGCTAAATAATATTTATGTCTCAATCAATAGGTACTTGTTTATGGTTTGATAGAAATGCAAAAGAAGCATTCAATTATTATCAAAACATTTTTAAAGACGTTGAATTAATATCTGAGAATCCGTTTGCTGTTGTATACAATTTATTTGGCAGACGTTTTATGCATTTGAATGGAGGTCCAGGTCATCCCATCACACCTGCGATATCTTTTTATATAATGGCAGATAGCAATGAAGAGGCTGAATCGATATGGAATCAACTAATTGTTGATGGCAAAATATTAATGCCTATAAATGAATATCCATGGAGTAAAAAATACGGATGGTGTGCCGATAAATATGGAGTGAATTGGCAAATAATTGTGGACTATAAGAGTAGCTGCAAAGTGATGCCTAGTTTTATGTTCTGTGGAAACAATGCAGGTAGAGCTGAGGAAGCGATTGCATATTACAGATCTCTTTTTACGGATTCAAGTCTTATAGAATTGAGAAAATACGAAAAGGGCGGTTTTGATACAGAAGGATATATTATGTATGCTCAGTTTGAACTCAATAAGTTACCATTTGGCATCATGGACAGCTCTGCACCACATGCTTTTAGCATAACGGATTCTGTTTCCTTTACAGTTTCAGTAAACACACAAGAAGAAATAGATTACTATTGGGATTATCTGGTAAAAGACGGTTCTCCAGGAAAATGTGGTTGGCTGCAAGATAAATACGGTATTCACTGGCAAGTGGTACCTTCTATTTTAGGAAAATACATGACAAGTCCAGAAACGGCACCAAAAGCAACCTATGCCTTTTTACAAATGACCAAATTTATCATCGCTGATTTAGAAAAAGCTGTGGAGGATCTACAATAAGATGTATCCATTACAACTATATACTTTTAACCATGGCCTTACGCTATATGCTCCAGAGCCAAAACTTATCAAACCAACCTATGAAAAATTAGTAGCTGAGAATCCAGCAACTATATTTCCATACTGGGCAAAAATTTGGGCATCGGCTCATGCCATGAGCGATTTTTTACAAGAAGAGCCAACATATGTACAAAATAAAATAGTACTCGAAATTGGAGCTGGAATTGGCTTGCCCTCACTCAGCATTGCTAAACAAGCTCAAAAAATAGTTATTAGTGATTATGCACCAGATGCGGTATCGTTGATTCAGAAAAATATTGAACATTTAAAACTTTCCAATACTTGGTCTGAACGTATTGACTGGAATACTATCTCAGAGGATTTAGTCGCAGACACTGTTATTTTAAGTGACACCAATTACGAACCAGCTGCTCACAATCATTTAATATTGTTGATTAATAAATTTATAAATAAAGGGAGTACCATACTATTAGCTACGCCCAACAGAATCGCTTCTAATCCTTTTATTGAAAAGATTTCAAAATATATAAGTAGCACAAAGAAATATAGCATACCCGAAAACGATGCATATATTGATATTGTAGTGATGGTACTAAAACATAATCTGTCGTGAAAATTATCATAAAAAAGAAAAGCGATAATAAACATACCATCTCATACATAAGAGAAGGTTTTGAAGACTACTGGATAGAAGCTGATAATTTTTTAGTCATTCACGACCTTTGTCATTTTGCTATAGAAAGTACTTTACAATATAAGCATGCTTTTTGGGGACTTGTTTCAAATGGCATCAATCCTTGTGTTTTTGAAAACAAAGAAACCAGAGATGCTCTAAACCTTGAAAACGAAGCTTGGTACGCCGAGCATCTTGCTAATCTTTTATTGTTAGAATTTAAGCAAGGAGAATTTGATGATATCAATGTCATGCTTGAACAAAGCCTACAGCAGCATAAACCTACCATTCCTATTATCAAATATCCAAAGTCTAAATTGGACACAATTAAAGCTGTTCTTGACTCTTTAATTACCAACTGGCAATTGGTTGCTGAAGGCGATTATTTAAAATTAGACTTTACAATTCAGGCTTAAATATACTTTTTCAAGAGATCCATTTATGTTTCACTGCTTTATCATGATTCATGATATTTCCATGATATATATAAAATAATTATATAATTTAGTGACAACTATTGAATACTCAACTATAAAAATGAAAATATTTATTTCATTGCTTGTTTTTATTACGTTTTGCAATCCAAAAAAAGAACCAAAGAAAAAGGAGATTGTAAAAAAAAGCGAATCGGTCAAAATAATTGATACAGTATTAAATAAGAAAATATTAAAGGCAGTTGATAGCATTCTGATAAAACATAAATTCAATGGTCAAATACTAATTGCTAAAAACGACAACGTAATAATAGATAGTTCTATAGGTTATATTAATTTTAAGGATTCTTCTAGAATTAAAAGGTCAACCCCATTTCATCTAGCATCTGTGTCAAAAACCTTTACAGGCATGTTGTGCATGAAATTATATGAAGAAAATAAATTAGATTTTAATGACCTAGTAATTAAATACTTACCGTTATTCCCTTATAAAAATGTTACAGTTAGTGAATTACTATCACATACAAGTGTTTTACCTGATTATGCAAATTTTATAACGATCGAAAAAAGAGACTTTCTCAAGAAAAAAAACAATATTGATTTAAATAAATTATCTAAAACTGAGTTAAGTTATTATACGAACGAAGACATCTTAGAATATATTATTAAGTATTCGCCAGATCCTATATCAAATCCTAAAAAAGAATTTCAATATTGCAATACAAATTATGCTATTCTAGCAATTATTATTGAAAGGATAACAAACATGGATTATCCTTCAGTATTAAAAAAATACATACTTAATAAATATGGTTTAAGGAACACCTTTGTATTTACTAAAAATAACATAGATACATATATACCTTCTTATAAAGAAAATAATGAAGTATGGGGATTAGAAAAATTTGATTTAATCTATGGTGATAAAAATATTTATAGCACTACTGTTGATTTACTGCTTTGGGATAACCTATTAAAATCTGAAGGTTTTCTCAAAAAGAAAACCATTGCACTTGCTTATGAGCCAAAAAGCGTTATAAACAAGGAAAACAAGACTTATGGATATGGATGGCGATTAATTTTTCCTAAAAATGAAGAAAAAATAATTTACCATAATGGTTGGTGGCATGGAAACAATACAGCTCTTATTAGACTAATAAATGAAAATGCAGTTATTATTATTTTAGGAAATAGATACAACGATTTCATCTATTCACACAAAAGATTTGTAGATATCTTAAGAAATATAAATTAGCGTCTATTTATTAAAGTGCTAGATTCTTATTAACCCAAGTTACATATTGTTTCAAGTGTCTATTGTATGTATCACCCGTAGCATACTTGACATACTTTAAAAAATGATAATAATCTTGATTCGGAAATTTTGTACGCCATTTTTCAATTCTAGCATCTTGCCATTTTTTATAATATTGAATGGATTCATAATCAGATTGGAATTTTAAACATTTATTTCCAGCACCTATAAATCCAAAAAGGTTATGAAAATCATAGCAACAGTTTTTACACTTCATCCATCCAGTTTCTACAATTGACTGTGCAACTACAAATTCAGGGTACTGAATTTTCTCATTCTTTATTAAGTCATAGAATTTTTGAACACGTTCTTTGACAGTCGGAGAAATCTGTGAAAAATTTAATTTAGGTATCAACAATAATGCAACAATGAAGACAATAATACTTTGTTTCATAAAATTATTTTTTGATTGCAACTAATTGATTTTG
>CANHJJ010000155.1 GCA_947460565.1 Bacteroidota bacterium | reverse complement strand
TGAAAAGGGACTGATTAGCGCTAAACTGAAAAATGATAGCCGATCTATCAGAGAATTTCAGAGTGCAATTGACGAGTTGAATTTTTAATTTTATTAAAAAAAATTATTTTGCTCGTATGAAGATACACCTTTATTGTTTGATATTGCTACTAGTTTTGTCAGCTTGTGGCAGTCAGGACAATGCTTATAATTACGATTTAGACGAAAATGTAAATGATAGTTTAAATTATAAAATACCTGAAATATCAAAGCATTACGAGGGAATGTCTACCAAAGAAATGTCTTATCATACAGAGGTAGATACTGCCATTTCAAGCAGAAAAATACTTTTTGAAAAATCTGTTATGAGGAATTTTTCAAATTCAAAATCCAAGGATGTATTTAAAATTGTACTTAATGGGGAGCACTATTACAGTTCTACAATTGATTTTACTATCAGAAATGCACAAGGTGTAGAAATTTACCACGATAATTTTCCTTGTTTGCAAATTTTAGCCGAAGCTTTTGATGGAGGTGGCAATTATGCAACTGACTTACAAAGGGAAGACTATATGAAAAAATATATTTTTGATTTTTTTCACAACAATAATTTTAGAACCCCGGCCATCGATCCTGAGCGCGAGTTCTCAGAAGACTTTTCGAGCAAAACAGATTGGGAAGATATTAAGTCAGATAGCAGTTCGGTAGGATTCAACTATTCTCTTCAGCCTCAAAGCAAAACTGAAATAGCTTTTAGCAAAAAGAATAATGTGACGGTAAAGTATTACCAGTATTAGTACTAAGGCTTTTTCGCAGGAATTTCCCTTTTATAAAATTCAAAACCACCTTTGGTATACAACAGACTCATTTCATCATTTACATGGTCCTTGGAGCCACCCACATGCATCACAAAATACACAGGCTTGTCTATGTCTCCCGTTTTTAGCCAGTTTTCATCATAGTATTTATCATTCCTTTGAGGCATTACTTTGGCATAAAAATAAGTTGCATAGCTTCGGTAACCAGGGGTGCACACATAACAGTCTTTACCAGCAATGTTTTCAAAAAACTCAATAGCAGGTCTCTGCGAGTATTCTTCAATTTTTGGGGCCACCAATCGTAGCAAGGCAGGTAAAAAAGTAGCTATAAAAAACAAGATGAGCATAAAGCCCTTGGCGCTTTCATTTCTAAACAAGTAATAACAGGTTACAAACACCATAGAAAGCAGCATACTGCCTAGCATAAACTCATATCCATTCCAACTTGCATCCACACTTAAACAAGCCACCGCAAAATCATCTTTAATCATTGGAATCATATTGTGTTTTAATACATCAGTAAATGGCAGAATGCCTATCAGCATAGCTAATACTGCACCGATAAAAGCAAACAAAACAATTTGCCATTTCGCCATCTTTTTATCTCCAAAAACGAAACCATTGATTTGATGCGCAGCCATAAAAGTGAGTGGCAAATAGCAACAAGACGAGTAGTGTACAATTTTGGTTTTTACGATAGAAAATAGAATCAAAACCACCCAAAATAAAATCATCATAAATAGATAGAAATTATCTTGAGCATTGCTTGCATTTAGGTTCCTTTTTACCAATCCTTTAATTGCAAAAATTGAAACTGGAAAAGCCCCAAACAATAGTACCAATGGATGATAATAAAAAGGCTGCCCGTGGTCGGCCACAGGATTCTTAAACAAATCAGCTTGATAGCTCACAAACTCATTAATAAAAGTAAAACCATTGCTATACAATTCAAAAGCAAACCAAAACAAGCTTATGCCAAGGGCTGTGATCGTAACCAGCAGAAAATGTTTAATGGAAAAGAAAAATTTGAAAGAAGTAAATGCCAAATAAACAAACAGGGTCAATAGCACAATGATGAGCGCTACAGGTCCTTTTGTTAATATAGCAAGCCCCACGGCAGCACCCAATAGGAGGGAGTAGCTAGTTTTTTTCTTCTCATCCTTTTCCAATGAAAAAAGATGTAACACATAAACCGCCAAGAAAATAAATAGGTTGTAAAGGGGGTCAATAATGCCACTTTTAAAATACAAATGCGGGGTGATGGCACCTGTAATACAAAACACCCAAAGAAAAGCGATTTTTCTTCCAAAACGTTTTTTCGAAAATGAGTAAACCAATAGCAAGGTAATAATACCAACCAAAGCATTAGGGAAGCGAGCTGCATATTCATTCACTCCGCATATTTTCATGCTTACTGCTTGCAGCCAAAAGAATAGGGGAGGCTTTTCCCAAAACGATTGGTAATTGATTTGCACTTTTTGATAGTTGCCCGTTACCATCATTTCCCTTGCCGATTCAGCAAAGTTTATCTCATCCCAATCAAACAAATGAACAGCCCCTAAGAAGGGTAAAAACAATATGGCAGCCCACAAAGACACCACGGCATAATCATATTTTTTAATAAGTTGAAGCATTTATCTGATTTTTGAAGTAATAGCAGCTATTTTATTCTTTTCAATAAGCCATTCATACACCAGCACACTTGTGGCAACACCAATCGCAGAACCTACGAGCGTGTCCTGAAAAAAGTGTTGCAATAGATATATCCTGGTGTAAGCTGTGAAAATTGCTAATAACAAACATAGTATTTGAAACCCGGGTTTTTGGTAAAACAAAGCCAACATGGTGAAAAAGGCAAAGGCTGCAGCCGTGTGACCTGAGGGAAAGCTGTTGAAATGGTGAATTTCAACACCAGGCACCACATGCATTTGAGTCATGTCCAAAAATTTTGAGGGACGGTTTCTATCATCAAAAACCAAGTGCTTCAGACCTTGTACAATTAATGAACTAATGGTATAAGCAAATACACTAGCAACTCCTAATTTTTTATTATTAAAACTGAGGAACATACTAGCCACCAGCACAAAAAGCCCATCACCCATGTAGGTTCCGTATTGGCAGACAAAGTCTAAAAAATCAGAATAGTGGGCGTTTACGAAAATGGAAATATCGGTTTTGCTGTATGAAAACTGAATGACAAGCGCCACTATAAACAATAAAAAATAAGAGATGAAATAGGTTTTATTGTGTTGAAGCAATTTTTTCACACTGCAAAACAAGTAAATTTATCCCTAACCCCAAACAAGTTTGTATATTCTAACCAAATGAGCCCTGGACCTTTGTCTGATGCCATTATGCGGGCTACATGGAAACTTTTTTTTGAAATTCTAATCAAACCATACAGGCCACACGCTTTAGCGTAATCGCTTTTCGCCCTTGAGGCGATATCTATAACAAAGGTGGATTTGGTTTTAACGGTTTGCGCGCAAACGAAGGCCGCGATACCAAAGCACTGAACTGTCAACCCACGACTAAGGTAAATAAGAAGTTGACACTTGCAAGTTTACACGTCAGCCCGCCTGACGCAAAACCCCTGTTATAGGCTGGCCGACTTTATAGTTTAATACATAATTCATCAGGTGTCATAACGAGTATTTCAGAGTCTTTGAAGTCTTTGGTATTACGAGTAACTATGCAGTCTATTTTTTCTATAGATGATGCACATAATATTTGTATAGCATCTTCAAAGTCCTTATGTTTAGAACGTAGTCCCTTTTTTAAAACATCGATGTCTACTGGTACAACTGTTAAATAGTCAAGCAGATTATATAAAACTTTACGTAAAGGTTTTTCGTCAAGATATTTTTTGAATAAGTAGTGTGTCGTAGCTATTGAATGAGAAGAAGTAAATATTTCAATTTTCTTTTCTTCAGCTTTGTTAAATATTTCAATAGCATATTTACTAAAAGGTCTTCTATCTGCGATTAGGTCAACAATTATATTAGTGTCAAGAAATACCTTTTTCATAAGTGCTTTTTTTCTAAATAAGAGCGTAATTCTTTCTTTTCGTCAAAGTTCTTTGGAAGTTTAACCGCACCAACAATTTTCTTAAGTTTAGGTGATAGTTGGTCTTCTCCACTTTCTTGAGTTATTGTCTCCAAGTAATTTTCAATAAGTTCAGATAAACTTCTTCCGGTGTTTTTGGCGTATGATTTTGCCCTTTCTATAATTGACTTTTCTACTGTCAAGGTTAGTTTAGTTGTCATGATACGTGTATTTTTCACAAAGATACGTATTAGGTGTTAGAATTCCAAATCGGTTTGCCTATAACGGTTTCTGGGCTTGCGAAGGGCGGGACTTTCAGCATCCCGATAGCTATCGGGATTAGTTCAGAGCACAAAAATTTCGGCTACCATTAAACTGTCTGCGGAGTAAAGCCTGTCCCGATCTTTCATCGGGGAAACCCCGCCTTTTGGTTAGGTGATGTTATAAGCCGTTTTTCTATTTGTCATTCGTGCCAATAAGTTCAAAAATCAATTCTGTCAAAATCCTAAGGTCACTTTTAATTGTGCCTTTCATATATTGTTCGTAAACATTTTTGTTGTCTGGCGGGTTGAGATTTAGTGTCAAAACTTTTTCTAAAGCCAACAGTCGTAAAAACTCTCTTTGTGTTCGTCCGTTTCCTTCTCTGAACGGGTGTAAATAGTTGACGTTATCTAAAATTTCTGCCAACTTTAAGGCTAAGAGTTTTTTATCGTCTTGCTCAATTTGCTTGAACTCAGCAATTAATTGGTCAATGTATCTAAATGCGTTGTCAAAGTGTGAAATAGGGAAGAACTGTTTGCCGTCTTTGCTAATTTCAACTGTCCGCTTTTTGCCTGCCCAAACGTAAATGTCTTGAAATAAATGTCTGTGAATTTCAAAAAGACTATCAATACCCTTGATATTTATAGGATTTTCGTAAAGCTCTTGAAGTCGTTTTGTTACAGCAGCACTCTCAACAAAGAGCAATACATCTGGGTCTGTAATATCCTGTAAGTTCCTTAAAAGTCCTGTATTCGGGTCAGTGTATTTGAAGTCTGGGTCTACGTATTTGTAGGAATTAGACATAGGCTTTTTGTTTGGCGAATGCCACAAGTTCTGTTAGAGATATTTTTCCTGTCACATAGTCCCTTATGATCTCAATACCTTTTGATGTCGGTTTAAAACCTTCAAACATATTACTCCCCAGGGCGTTTGCTGTGCTTTCTAGGGTTTTCAAGTCCGAAAACTTAACCCCCATTATTGTCAGTTTACTTCGGTCTATTTCTATTGTGTTATACATATTTTCATTTCCTAAATCCTTTTCAAATTTACAAAAAAACTAGGTTAAATTGATTGTTATCTGTCGGTTTAAAATGGCTTATAACGATTTGCGGCTTGGCGAAGTTGGCGATTTTCAGCACCAAAGTTCGTTCGAAGCACTAATGTTTGTTTACCCACAAAACTGTCATACGAAGCACTGAACCGCCAATTTTGCCAAACCGCTGTTACCAGCTGGCGTTCTGTCTGTCGTGTCGTGAAAGTCAGGTCAG
>CANHJJ010000154.1 GCA_947460565.1 Bacteroidota bacterium | reverse complement strand
TTTGACAGCAATAATACACTATGGTATGGTGGTAAAGAATTCTTAACAGCATATCAAAATGGCTTGTTTTATAAAATCGGCTCTGCCGAAGGGCTTTCAGGTCAGGCGTCTTGGCCTATAAAATATAAAAATAACAAAATTCTAATAGGTACATATGGAGGTGGCCTAAATGTTTTCGATCTTAAACGAATAAATGAATCTCATCCGATTATTGAAATTACTGGAAAATTATCAGTAGGCCGGAGTTTATTTGTGCATTGGAAAGCCCTATCGAAAAACATGATATTGAACAATAGTAAAATTTATGCTATGTGGAGAATTGATGGTGGGCAATGGCAAGCAAATACGATTGGAGATATTAGTATTCAAGAATTGAACTATGGAAAGCATCGTTTTGAGATTCGTTCTCATAGCGAATTGCCTAATCAATACGATAACAATATTACAGAACTAGAAATTCTTATTCCTTACCCATTTTATCTCTCTAAATTATATGTAATACCTATATCTATTTTAGTTATTCTTCTAATAATTGGGGCCTACATTTTTATAGTTACTCAATCAAAGTCATCAAAGCTGATTCATCAGAAACAAGAGCAATTAAAAAACTTAGGAGGTTCGTTACCCATTATTCCATTTATTATTGACGATAAAGGATTTGTAGTTGAATCTTTTGTGAATGAAAAAAACAATCACCTTGATATAAACCTAACTAACAATGAAAGACTGGTTGATCAGCTTCCAGAGCAATACAAACAAAAAATTAACCAGGCCATCCATAATTGCTTTGCTCATCAATCACAAGAGTCTGTTGAATTATCATTTACAAAATTTGGTAAAGAGATTACATATGAAATAAGATTTTCACCCTACTCAGAAAATTTCAAACAAGATAAAAAAACAGCTACTTGTGTGGCAATAAATATTTCTCAAAACAAAAAAAATGAGCAAGAACTAATTCACGCAAAGCTGGTTGCCGAATCATCTGAAAAAGCAAAAATGCTATTTTTAACCAATATGAGTCATGAAATAAGAACCCCTATGAATGCCATAGTGGGTATAACTGATATTTTACTTGGCGATAATATTGACATCAAATTCAAAGATAACTTAAACATTATTAAACACTCTGCTGATAATCTATTGGTGATAATTAATGATATTTTAGACTTTAGTAAAATCGAAGCTGGCAAGGTTGAACTTGAGCATATAGAGTTTGATGTAACAGAATTACTTGACAATTTGGTAAAAACTTTTTTGCTTAAGACTTCACAGAAGGGTATTTACTTTGAAATTAATATTGATGAAAATCTTCCTCAACAGCTGATAGGGGATCCTTATAGATTAAATCAAATTTTAGTAAATTTAATAAACAATGCCATTAAGTTTACCGAAAAAGGGGGTATCACTTTCGGTGTTGACATCTTAAACATTGAAGATTACTCTATACAATTAGCTTTCAAAATAGCAGATACGGGAATTGGCATAGCACCCTCTAAAATTGAAACCATATTTGAAAGCTTCACCCAAGAAAGTAATGTAATTACCCGCAAATATGGTGGTACTGGGCTTGGATTAACAATCTCCAAAAGACTAGTCGGATTGCAGCATGGGAAAATAAAGGTTGAAAGTGAATTAGGAGTTGGATCTAAATTTATTTTGGATTTACCATTTGGTATTAGCAGAAAACTTCATAAATTTAAAAAAGTAGTTTCTAATTTGAAAGATTTAACTGACCTGAAAATATTGGTAGTTGAAGACAATAACATGAATCAAATTGTAGCCAAACAAATCTTACATAAATGGAATGCCAATGTTGACACAGTTAACAATGGAGTAGAAGCAATTGAAATCTTGAGCCAAAAAAGCTATGATGTAATTTTGATGGACTTACAGATGCCATTAATGGATGGATATGAAGCTACCAAGATAATAAGAGATAAGAACTCAAAAGTACTCAATCATCAGGTACCTATCATTGCCTTGACTGCCGATGCTTTTCCGGAAATAAAAAGAAAGGCATTGGAATGTGGAATGAATGATTTCATATCTAAACCATTCAAACAAGATGATTTATTTGTGAAACTAACAAAACATGGTTATCAATTAGACTAAGAGAGAAAAAAAGATGCATCGCTTACTAAAACGACAACTTGAAAGACTTTTTGGAGAGGATTCTAAATATACTGAAGATATAGATAGTTTAATTAAAACCATTAATCAGACCTATCATCAATTTCAGAACGATTACGATCAACTAGAAAGAACACTTGAATTAAGCTCTAAAGAATCATTTAAAGAATTAAATGATCTAAAATGGGCTGTAAATGCTGCAGTAATTGTTGCCACTACCGATATAAAAGGAAAAATAACTTATGTAAATCAAAATTTTTGCGACATATCAGGTTATAATGATATTGAACTTATAGGCTCATCTCACAATAAAATTAACTCAAATTACCACAGTAAAGATTTTTTTTCGAAAATGTGGGATACCATACTAGCTGGTGAGGTATGGAAAGGCGAAATTAAAGATAAAAATAAAGTTGGGCAATATTTCTGGTTAGATACTGTAATCATTCCTTTTAAAAATAACCTTGGTCTTCCCATTCAATTTATGTCGATATCATATGATATCACAAAAAGAAAGTCGTTTGAAGAGGAAATTACTAAGCTAGCCTTAGTAGCAGAAAATACGCACAATGCGGTTATTGTAACTGATTCAAATGGTAAGATTGTATGGGTTAATAATGGGTTTACTAGAATAACCGAGTATCATCAAGAAGAAGTTATAGGTAAAAAACCCGGTAGTATTTTACAAGGAGATAACTCAAATAAAGAAACAATTAAGAACATTTCATCAGCACTAAAAAGCTTAACAAATTATACTGGTGAAATATATAATTATACGAAAACGGGAAGAGGATATTGGCTATCATTAGCTATATCGCCTATGTATGATGTAAATAAAAACCATATAGGATTTATTGCCATAGAGGCTGATATAACAGAGAGGAAGGAAGTTGAACATCGACTGCAAGAAAATGAAAAGTTATTACAAGCCATCAATTTTGCATCGTCTGAATTACTAACTAACAATGATTTTAATAATGCCATTGAGAAAATATTAAAAAATCTAATTGAAAATATTTCCATTGATAAAATAAATATTTTTCAAAATGAGTATTTACAGAATGAAAGTCCAGTATTCAGCCACAGGTATACCTTTGACAATTTAAAGAAAAGCTATTTTACTTATGCTTCAAAACATCAAAAGTTATCCTACCAAGAACTAGGCTATGAGAGATGGTATACTAATTTTGTTAAAGGAAATTATATTGGGGGTTTAACAAGCAGTTTTCCTGAAACGGAGCAAGCACAGCTATTACCACAAAATATTGTCTCGGTATTATTAGTTCCTATCATGGTTAGCGGTAATTATTGGGGCTTTATTGGGTTTGATGTAGTAAGTTATGAAAAATCATGGAGTAATACTGAAATTGGTTTACTTCAAAATTTTGCTAACAGTTTGGGAGGCGCATTTGAGCGATACGAAGCTGAATCAAAATTAAAAGAAAGCGAAGAAAAATTTAGATTATTAATTGAATCAGCTTCTGACATTTTTTATAATTCTGACACACAAGGAAAATTCACTTACGTAAATGAAGTTTCATCGAGCATTACTGGATTTTCTAATCAAGAACTACTTAACATGAGGTATCTTGATTTGGTAAGAGACGATTTCAAAAAAGTGGTAACCGAAGTTTATCTCAGAAAAAAGGAACATGACAATGACGTACTTTACCACGAGTTTCCTATCGTAACCAAAGACCATAAAGTAAAATGGGTTGGACAAAATGTTCAATCTATATATAAGAATGGAAGACTTGTTGGATACCAGGCCATAGCAAGGGAAATAACAGCCCTTAAAATGGCTCAAGACGAAATTATTTCAAATAATAATTTCCTAGATTCAATACTTAATTCAATTCCTAATCCAGTATTTGTTAAAGATAGAAATCATAGATGGGTAATTGCAAATGAAGCTTACTGTAGATTAATTAATAAAGAGAAGCAAGATATTATTGGCAAGACAGATATAGAGTTTTTAGGGGAGGAATTGGGGAAACAATATATAACACAGGATGAGAAACAATTTGTAACCAAAATTGATTTTTCAGATGAAGGTATATTTGTGAATGAAAACAACGAAACCAAAATTCTATTAGCTAAGAAGAGTTGTTTCGAAAATGCAGGTGGTAAATATATTATTTGCGTTATAACTGATATAACAAATATCAAAGAACGTGAAAAACAAATCTTTTTATATAACCAAATTACTGAAAGAATTAGCGATGCCATATCTGTAGCTGATTGGGACGGAAAACTAGTTTATGTGAATCAAACACATGCAAAAAATTTAGGCAAAAAAAAGGAAGAAATTATAGGCTCCACTATGATGGAGATAGAGAAAATATTTCATAATAAAAAGGATTGGCAAAAACATTTTGCAGAAGTAAAAGAAAAATCTGAACTGTTATTAGAAGGTGAAAATATTAGATCTGATGGTAGCACTTTCCCGGTAGAAGCAAGTATAAAATATGCAAACATCGAAGGTCAAGAGCTCATCATAGCTGCCATTCGAGACATCACTGAGCGAAAGATTGCTCAACAAAAACTTGAGCAAAGTGAAAACCGCTTTAGGTCGCTTGTTCAAAATGCCACAGATATCATAACCGTGCTATCAATAGAAGGAAACATAATATATGAAAGTCCTTCTTTTTATCGGGTATTTGGTTATACAGAAGTTGAAACTTTAAATCAAAATATATTCCATTTTGTGCATCCTGAAGATATGCCAAGGGTTATTGCCGAATTTAATCGAGGTCTTGAAAAAGGTGGTGTATCTGATTTATTTGAATTTAGGTTTAAACATAAAGATGGGCATTATTTAAATATTGAATCAATTGGAAATAATCTTATCGCTAATAATGAAATTGGCGGATTGGTTGTTAACTCTAGGGATATTACTGAACGGAAAAAAGCAGAACAAGAAATTAAACACCTCAAAGATTTTTATGAAAGAATTTTGAATAAAATTCCAAGTGATTTAGTTGTGTTTGACAGCAATCATAAATATTTATTTATAAACGAAGTAGCCATACAGGATGCTGAAAAACGAACATGGGCTATAGGTCATAATGATTACGAATACTGCGATCGTTATGGAAGAGATACGAAAATAGCTGATGCCAGAAGAGAGGTGTTTAATAGAGCTTATAATTCAAAACAAATATATGAATACGAAGAGAGTATACTAAAACCGGATGGATCCAATAAATGGATGTTACGTAGAATGTATCCGATTGTTG
>CANHJJ010000153.1 GCA_947460565.1 Bacteroidota bacterium | reverse complement strand
TGTGGCGAAGTGTGCTGATTGGATTGTTGACCTAGGACCAGAGGCAGGAGACATTGGAGGAAACCTTGTATTTGAAGGTACTCCAGAAGACTTGCTGAAAGTGAAAACCAGCTATACGGCCAAGGCACTTAAAGAAAAGTTTGTGGCTAAAAAGAAATAGCGCTGTAGAGAAAAACATCAAAATCTCATTCAAATAGGATGTTAGAGACTTTTGATTATTTCAATTTACAAGTGACGCTATGCCTAACACTTATGAAAGCCTGAATATTATGTCTTCCAATTTTCAGGATTTCTACTTGCATGAAAAATATGATGAATCACTATCGTATAATTATCTATTGTAGAAAAAATCTCAAAAGGGAATCTATTTGTGAGTGCCATTTTAAAGTTTACATAAACATTAGCAAATAGAAGTGATTTTGTTTTAATAATATCTATGGTAGAATCAACCTCATTAATAAATTCAAAGCCTAAATTTTCTTTTTTACTATTACACCATTCAGCCGAATCATAAAGTTCTTCTAACGCTTTTGTAGAAATTACAACATTGTAAATCATAACTTATTTAACAAGCCAGACTTGGCATTATCCCAATTTAAAAAGCTTGAAGGATTTGTTTTATAAAGCTCAGCACTCTCTTCTAATTTTGATATGGTAAACTCGTTTAATTCGTTATTGTCAAGCGTAACATCATGCACAAAATTTATACTGTTTAACAAATGTTCTAACATTTTTGCTTGTTCATAGGTATCTGTTTTTAGATGTACAAGTGTCATTTGTTTTGTTGTTTTGTTATAACAAAGTTATTAAAAAATATTTCACAATAAATAAATTTCATCCGAGTAAATACTCTCTTTCATTTGCCAAGCGCAGTTGCACCGCATTCGCATGGCTTCAGATATTGATAATTGATTTTTATTGCTTATTTTTCCTTTTTGACTAATTTCGCCTTGTAATCTAAATTAGATAAAGAAGCGACAACAACATAAGTTACATCAATAAAAAAAGTATATGATTGCTTTACATCCACAATACATAAAAGATACCAATGGAGATAAATCCTTGGTTATACTTCCAGCTAAAGAATTTGATTCTCTAATGGAGGAGTTAGAAGACATTGAAGATGTTCGCCTTTATGATGAAGCTATGAAAAATGATACAGGTGAACGCATTCCTATGGAAGAAGCTTTTAGAATGATTGAAGCTAAAAGAAAAAATAAATGATTTATTCTTTAAATTTTAGCAAGCAAGCTCTTAAAGAATTAGCAAAAATTAACGAGCCTTATTATTCTAACATAAAACAAGCTATTGCTAATCTTACCGAAAACCCACGCCCACAAGGTTATAAAAAACTTAAAGATAGAGTTGGGTACAGAATTAGATCGGGCGACTACCGTATTATTTACAATATTTTTGACAAGGAACTTGTAATAGATGTTATTGCACTTGGTCATCGAAAAGATATTTACGAATAAATATAATTCTATAAAAATCATATCGCATATTGTTGGTGCGGGCAAATATTAATTCCCCTGCCTTCCGGGATTTTCAATCCCGAACTAATTAGAAAAGGATTTGTAATCCTTTAGTATATTATAATAATCCTACAATCAAATCAGGAAATAAGCCCAAAGCAAGGCTCAATGCCAAACAAACCCAAAGTACTAGGTTATTGGCATAATTAGTTTTCACATCCACTTCGTTGGCAGGTTGGCCATACATAGCCAAGATAGGCTTGAAGTAATAAAATACACCAATGATTGAATTGATAATAGCCACCAATACTAGGTAGAAATATCCATTTTTCATGGCTTCGCTAAAGATGTAATATTTACCAAAGAATCCTGCAAATGGAGGAATTCCCGCTAAACTCAACATAGCCATGGTTAAAGTGGCTGCCATTAATGGGTTCTTTTTGCCAAGGCCATTTAATGCATCAATATTTTCGTTACCTGCGGCTTTAAAAACCAACATAGCCACTGAAAATGCTGCTAAAGTGGATACTGAATACCCAACTGCATAATACAATAGTGAAGATTCGGTATTGCCTCTTAAACTGATAATGGCCAATAACAAATAACCTGCATGAGAAATACCTGAATAAGCCAATAGACGTTTGAAATTGGTTTGGTTTAAAGCGATGAAATTACCTATTGAAACCGTTAACACTGCCGAGATAGCTATCACTGTTTCAACTGATGGGAATACATATAAGAAAGTATGACTTACTAAGCGATAGAATGCAGCAAATGCAGCTACCTTTACTAAGGTACTCATCATAGCTGTTATCAAAGTAGGTGAACCTTCATATACATCAGGTGCCCAAAAATGAAAAGGAGCGGAAGAGGTTTTGAACAACATGGCAAATACAATTAACACAGCTCCTACATGAAAAGTAACAGGCAAATTAGCTGAATTCGTTTGTGTGTATTGATAGATTTTGTCTAAATAAAAAGTTCCAGAAGCACCATAAATCAAGGCAATTCCAAACAATAAAAAGCCCGACATGAATGATCCCATCAAAAAGTATTTGAAACCTGCCTCATTTGATTTTACTTCAAACCTGCGGCTACCTGCCATCACATATAATGAAATAGATAAGGTCTCGATGCCAATAAACAACATGGCCAAATTGTTAAAATTAAACATCATCAGAGCACCACAAAGAATGAAGATGATGATGGCAGAATAATCGCTAATATGTGTATCGCTTGCTGCATAGAACTCACTGGCAAGAATAAAAAGAAGCAAAGTAATGAATATGGCTAGGCCACTGAAAGCAACTGAGAAATTATCAACCTGAACCATATTGTTAAAATAGGTTTGGCCATGATTCCAATCGCTAAGATTTAATCCGAAGATAACGGCTAGGGCTAAAACCAAAACAGGGATGATGAGTTTGCGTTGATTTAAAATCTCGGCAATCATGCAGAAAAAGCCCAAACAAGATACGTATATAAGTGTATTCACTATGCTACTTAATTAATGATTTTTCAATGATAAAATTAACAGCTGGTTCGCTTAACTCAAGAATGGCTTTAGGATACAAGCCAAAGAAGAATATAAGAACTGCTATAGAAATTAGTACTACTTTTTCGTTCCACAACAAATCAGGGAAACTCATGTTTTCCATGACACTTTCGCCAAGCATTACTTTTTGGTACATACGAAGCATGTAAACTGCACCCAAAATAATGGTCAATCCACCTGTTACGGCCAACCAATGATTGTATTCATATAAACCATATAGTAACATAAACTCACCCACAAAACCATTGGTTAATGGCAATGCCACTGAAGCTAAAACAACAATCATAAAATAGGTAGCAAACTGTGGTGCTACCAACCTAATCCCTCCAATTCCTTCCACATGGTTGCTTTGTGTACGGTTAAAAATAATATCCGCACAGAAGAACAAACCTACTACATTGATACCATGCGCAATCATTTGCACCATGCTACCTTGAAGACCTTGCACGTTAATAGCAAATATACCAGCGGCTATCAAACCCACGTGTGCAATAGATGAATATGCAAATAGCTTTTTCAAATCTTGTTGCATAATGGCAATGATAGATGCATAAACGATACCGGCTGCACAAAGGGCAATAGCCAATGAATTCCATTCCATCACTCCTGAAGGAATAATAGGCAATAACCATCTGATTAAACTATACAAACCCATTTTAAGCATAATACCACTTAATAACATAGTACCTTGTGTAGGTGCTTCTTTGTAGGTATCAGGTTGCCAAGTATGAAAAGGTACAATAGGAATTTTGATAGCAAAGGCTGCAAAAAACAACCAAAATAACCAAGTTTGGTTACAACCACAAGTATGGTTATTTACCAAGTCATTCCAATTGAAATTATGAAGCGGATTTGACCAATACAAGAAGATGAAACCAAACAACATCAATAAACTTCCTGCAAGGGTGTAGATAAAGAACTTTAAGGTAACTGCTTTTCTGTTAACACCACCCCAATTGAAGGCAATGAAATAAATGGGTATAAGAGCCAATTCCCAGAAAATGTAATACAATAAACCATCAAATGATACGAATACACCAATCAAAGCTGATTGCATCAGCATCATTAGGCTATAGAAAATATGGGGTCTATCTATTGTTCTGTTGAATCCTGATAAAATAATAAGAGGTAAAAGCAAATTGGTTAAAATAACCATCACCATGCTGATACCATCAAGTCCAATATTGAATGAAATGTTTGGTCTAGAAATCCATTCTTTTACAAAACCGAATTTTGCAGGTAAATCTATTGCCAAGGTGTTTCGAAACTCATTCCATACATAAAGGGTAATACCTAATTGCACCAATGAAAATAACAAGGCAAGACTGCGTGAAGCATTACCACGAGTGGCAAGCAATACCAGCGATGCTATAAGCGGAAGTATTAATAAAACTAATGTTAGCATTAAATTATAAATTGTAAAGCCAGTAAAACAATCATACTAATAACCATAGCAAACACATAAAAACCAGTGTTTCCTGTTTGAACTAACCTGGCACCTTTCCCTAATGAAATAGCTAACCATGCTACTGCATTTACAAAAAGGTCGATTATCAATTTATCTATTAGTACTAAAAAAATATCACTCAATAACATTACAGGACGAACAAAAACAGCATTGTAAAATTCATCCACATAGTATTTGTTGTATATGAATCTGCCCACTGGGTTCATATCTTCTTCATTTGCCTCAGGCATATGCTTCTTGCTAATGAAATAATTGAACACCGCAAAAATGATAATGAACACAATAGCTGTTAAAGACCCCATCAAAATATATTCAAAGTTGTGCGAAACCTCATGCTCTGATAAACTAGGCACAACATTGCCTAAATAAGCATTCAATTTATGAGTAGCATGAAATACACTTGGCAATCCTAAAAATCCACCCACTGTAGAAAGAACAGCAAGAATAATTAATGGAATGGTAATGGTAGCAGGCGATTCATGCAAGTGGTGTTTTTGTTCATCCGTTCCTCTAAACTCTCCTGAGAAGGTTAAGAAATAAACACGGAACATGTATATAGAAGTAATGATAGAAGTAAGCACTAATACGGCAAAGAATATATTTGAATGTACAAACACATTGGCCAATATTTCATCCTTTGAAAAGAATCCTGCAAACAATGGCACACCTGAAATGGCTAATGTTCCAATTAAGAATGTGAGGTTAGTTATCGGTAATGCTTTTCTTAAACCACCCATTTTCCTAATGTCTTGCTCACCGCCCATTGCATGAATTACACTTCCTGAACCTAAGAACAACAAGGCTTTAAAGAAAGCATGCGTTAATACATGGAACATGGCTGTTTTGTATGCTCCAACACCTAAGGCTGCAAACATAAATCCTAACTGACTA
>CANHJJ010000152.1 GCA_947460565.1 Bacteroidota bacterium | reverse complement strand
TTTGAAATCTTCAAGTTTTACTTCTTGTTTTTCAGTATTTAATAATGAAAATGAAGGGGCTTTGTCGCCTTTTTGTAATGTCATGTGTATAATCGTTTAAAGTTATAATGATTAAGTTCAAAAATAGTTTTAAAAATATATTTATTTTAAAATTCTTCGGATAAGCCTCAATTTATGAGAGTATTGTTTAGTATCCATATGAATGATTCCATGGTTGTCAATTTTTTCAATCTTCACCTGACCGCTAGCATGAATGATTTCAGCATTGTTTAATAATATTCCCACATGCGTAATTTTACCCTCATCGTTGTCAAAAAAGGCTAAATCACCTGGTTTAGATACACTAAGGAAATCAACCACTTCGCCCTGTTGTGCTTGTTGCCAAGCATCTCTATGAAGTTGGATATCATGCTTTTTAAAAACCACTTGAGTGAAACCTGAGCAGTCAATTCCAAAAGCTGTTTTTCCTCCCCAAAGGTATGGGGTCGACAAAAATAGCTTCGCGGTTGAAACCAAATCAAGCGTCTCATTATTTTGATTTGCTTTCTCAAATTCATTTTCATCAATTCTAAATGTATTAGAATTAGTTGTTAACGAACTATAAATGCTAGCTCCAAAAGGAATAATTTGTTTCTGCTGTGTGCTCTTATTGAAAGCGCTTTGGAAAGGGTAAACATCTGAAATATGAGCCTTTTCAATAATTAAAGATTGGTCATTTAACTTAAAATGCTGTAAGTGATTGATCCAACCTGTATATTTATCGGAGAGTGTTTCAATAAAAAACCATTCTTCTTTTTGGCTTAATACCTGATAGATATCACCCATTAGCAATTGGGTAGTCATCTCGCTTTTGCTGCTTGCTTCGGCTCTTACGGGAACAAGGCTTAATTTGCAAATTCCATACATATTGCGTACAAAGTTAATACTTTTGTCATTTAGAAATAATAATATTACAATTGCACTTATTATTATGAGCAAATTAGATTTAACTTATTTAAACGAAATATCAGGCGGAGACAAAAATTTCATTCGTGAAATGCTTGAGTTGTTTGTTGTCACTACAGCTTCAGAAGCTGATCAATATGATGCCCTTTTAGCAAATAGCGAATATGAGCGAATAGGCTCACTTGCTCACAAAATGAAAGCTCCCGTTCAAATGTTGGGTGCAAATGACTTATTTGAAACCATCAGAAGCCTTGAGGTGTATGGCAAGGAAAGAAGCAATTTGGATCAAATTCCTGTATTAATCGGAAAAGTAAAGAGTGAAATCCTATTGCTTAAAGAAGAAATTGTTGAAGGTTTAAAAACAATATAGTTTACAAATTATTTATTTAATAAGGCAATACTGTGATGCAGTGTTGCCTTTGTTATTATTATCCAATTATTTGAATCAAAGTGGTATTTAGAGATACAAGAGCAAAAATCATTTATAAAAACAATGAGCAGATTGAAGGTATTAGAAGAAGTTCTGTCCTTGCTGCTCAAACCTTAAAGGTGGTTGCACCATTTGTAAAGGCAGGTGTTACGACTCAATATCTGAATGATATTTGTAGGCAATACATATATGATAACAAAGCAAAAGCCGCAACTTTAGGTTATCATGGCTATCCCAAAGAAACTTGTATTTCGGTGAATGATGTGATTTGTCATGGTATTCCCGGAAAATATGAATTGCGAGATGGGGATATATTGAATATTGATGTAACCACCATTCTTGACGGATATTTTGGTGATACTTCTTCTATGTTTACAGTAGGAGAAGTAACAGATCACGCGAAAAAACTGATTGTAGCTACCAAAGAATGCCTTAATATTGGAATCAGACAATGTTATGAAGGTAATAAAATAGGCCAAATAGGAGTTGAGATTGATCGATATGCTAAATCACTTGGCTATTCAGTTGTCTATGAGTTTTGTGGTCATGGTGTGGGTTTGAAATTTCATGAAGAGCCTGAGGTAAATCATAGCACACCCGAAGACATGGGACCTGAAATGAAAGCAGGTATGATATTTACCATCGAGCCTATGATTAATGCCGGAAAAGCCCGAAGCAAGGTGGATAAGAAGGACAATTGGACAGCAAGAACGATTGATGGAAAATTATCAGCTCAATATGAACATACCATTTGTGTTACGAAAACAGCTCCTTTCGTTTTAACAGATGTTGACAATGAATATGAAATTCCTGCAAGTGTTTATTAGTTATCACTTGCCTGTTTTTTTCTATTCCAACATTTTACAATTTCAAACCAAATTACACTAATAAAACCGATACATACACTGCTTGTTAATTTTGAAACATCAAGTCTCTCAAAGTTAAAAAAATGAGCCAGTTTTGGTATATAAATAAGTACAACAGTTAAGGTGCAAGTAATACTAATGATAAGCAGTACCATATTGTTTTTGTAGCCAATTGTTTTCAAAATTGAAAAATGGAAAGACCTATTCACCAATGTTAAAAAAATATTGGCTGATATTAGGGTTGCAAAAACCATGGTTCTTGTGGTATTTTCGTTGTAAGAAAATCTAATTGCTGTTTGGTAGATGAATAAGATGCCGATTGTAATTACCAATCCTTGTATGATACTTATACCCAATTCCCGCCAACTGAAAAATGAATTTGAAAAGGGTCGAGGTTTTTGTTTCATTAGGTTCTTTTCAATGGGTTCGTTTTCATAAATTATGGAGCAAGTTGGACCCATAATTAATTCCAAGAATATAACGTGAACAGGAGAAAATATATTGGGATAAACCCAACCAAAAGCTAAGGGAATAAAGACGGTTAAAATAATCGGAATATGAATCGAGATGATATATTGAATGGCCTTTTTTAGGTTGCTGTAAATTCTTCTTCCCATGGCAATAGCGTCTACCATTTTTGATAAATCATCTTCGAGTAGGATAAGGGATGCTGCTTGTTTGGCAATTTCAGTACCTTTCTTTCCCATGGCAATTCCTATATGGGCTGCCTTTAATGCAGGGCCATCATTTACCCCATCACCCGTCATAGCCACTACTTCATTGTTTGATTTTAGGGCATTGATAATTTTAAGTTTGGCCTCAGGAAACATGCGTGTGTATACATTGGTTGATTTAACTATATCCTTCAATTCCGAATCATTTAAAGCCATCAATTCATTCCCTGAAATACTGTTTTCCCAACCTTTAAAACCTATTTGTCGAGCAATTGAATGGGTAGTAAGCGCATTGTCACCGGTTATTATTTTTACGCTTATACCTGCATCATAAAAATCATTGAGTACTTTATTGATATGTAACTTAGGTGGATCATAAAAAGCGATAATTCCTTTGAATTCAAACTCAAATTCTTGCTGTGTTTTCGGAAAATCATTACCTTCATGTATAACTTGTGCTACCGCTAATAGTCTGTAACCTTCGGTCGACAAGGTTTCAATTGCTTTTTCTGCATTAAGGGCCTCATCATTTGTCAAATGGCACAATTGAATAATGGCTTCAGCTGCACCTTTAGCAGCTACAATTCTTTCTTTTTTATTGTTCTCAAACACATGAGTCATCATGGGTGGTTTGCCTGATAAGGGGTATTCATGTATCATGTGATAATGTTTCCTTTCATCGTCAGGTGTCAGACTTGTATAAGTATCATGTAAAGCCAATTCCATTGGGTCGAAAGGAATGGGTTCACTAGCAAACATGGCAATGCGAATCAGTTCTTTTTCGGTGGGTTCGTTAATAGATTGCGCGTCACAGATTTTAAATGTTTGATTAGGAACATAGATTTTTGCCAAACTCATTTTGTTTTCAGTCAATGTGCCTGTTTTGTCGGTACAGATAACTGTGGCACTGCCAAGCGTTTCAACCGTTTTCATTTGCTTAACCACTATCCCAAGTTTCATCAATCGCCAAGCGCCTAGCGCCATAAAGGTTGAAAAGGCAACTGGAATTTCTTCGGGGATGATACTCATGGCCAATGTGAGTGATTTTAAAAGACTTTCTAATGCATTTTTTGTATAATAAAAATTGAGTAGCCAAACAATGGTGAATACAATGGCACCGATGATGACCATCTTTTTTACAAAGTTTGAAATTTGTGCTTCAAGTGGTGTTTTCTCTTCTTTTATTTCATCTAAACTTTGACCAATTTTTCCAAGTTCGGTAGCATTGCCAATGGCACTAATTTTGGCTACTGCCAGGCCACTAGCTACTGTAGTCCCTTGATAGATTAGGTTATTGCCCTCTAATTTATCCTTGTTTATAGGCAATGATTCTCCGGTAATAATTGATTCATTTACCGAGAAATCATTTGAATGAATGATGATACCATCAGCTGTTATGGAAGTGCCTTCTTCAATCATTAAGCAATCTCCTATCACCAACTCTTCGCTTTCAATTTCTACTATTTCTCCCTCTCTTATCACTTTGCATTTCGCTTGGCTATATTTTTTTAGTTTATCTAATGCATTTTTACTTTTCCTGTCTTGGTATACAGAAAGTGCCACCTCAAACAAAATGGCACACAACATAAAAATACCATCACCGGTATCTCCACTAATAAAATAGATGGCAGCTGCTAATAAAAGCAGCATCAACATGGGATCAGATAGGAGACTTTTTAAAAAATCAAAAAAGGCATTATTTTCCTTTAGTTTTAATGAGTTTGTCCCATTTGTTTTTCGCGATTCAATTACTTCAACGTCTGTTAAACCTTGTATGTTAAAATGGTTTTGAGTCATTATGTTGTTTATTTTGGTGAGTGACTTTCAAGGAAATAAACAAAACAAATTTCGCGCTTTTGGCACAATGTATTATTTGATTCTTATTATGTTTCATTGCTGTGTTTGATACTTGCAATTAGATTTACTATCATTGATTAATGTTAATGATTAGTAACCATGCAAAGTAGTTTATATATGAGGGTCTTGTTTGCTATATTAATAGTTTTACTTGCAAGTTTACATGCTATTGCACAAACTCAATTAAAACTTATTCCAATGCCTCAGGAAATACTAGTAAACGAAGGGCGATTTTCATTTACTAGTGAAACAAGTATACGCACTCAGTTGTCAGATAGTTTCTTAATAAACGAATTAAGGTCAAGCACAAAAATGTATTTTGGTCTTGATGTAAAGGAAACATTTGAACCAAAATCGGGCGGTATTGAATTAGTTAAGTGTAAGACATATAAGGAGTATGTTGGCCTTTTTAATAAGTCTCATCATGTTGATTTTTCGACTAATCTTGAGTCATACAAGATAGAAGTTAAACCAAATTATATTAAAGCCTTTGCCATGACTGATGAGGGTCTGTTCTATGCGGTGCAGACTTTGAAACAATTGATTGAAGCTAATTCTAAAGATAAAACCATTCCCTGTTTGGATATATACGATGCCCCTGATTTTGCAGTTAGGGCTTGGCAAGATGAT
>CANHJJ010000151.1 GCA_947460565.1 Bacteroidota bacterium | reverse complement strand
TGTATATCAAATTGTAAGTTCCAATATTATTTGCATTTACTTCTCCTATCACGTTTATGTCTGAGTTTCGCAACGATTTTTGATAGTTATCTGTAATGGATATTACGTTTTTGCTCATGGCATCAAATACCGTATTTACTTGTTGGATATATGGACTTTGTTTGGCTACAATTCTTGGAGCCAAGCTATCTATCACGTTTACTGTGCGGGTGCGTATCACACTAAATCCATCTGCATCGGTTATATTGTATATGATATTGTATACCCCTACAGTGGATGTATCTAATTCAGTTGATTTTTGTACTAGATTAGTTATTATTTTTCCTAAGTTGTCGGTAGCAGTGAAGCCAGGCTCATTAAATTTGGTATTCACCAACATCCTAATATTACCTCCCGAGAGTGTTAATCTAGGACCTCTTTGGTTTAATACCACAAATACAGTGCGTTTAAGTGTATCACTCACGTTGCCATATAAATCTCTTACAATATAACTAAGGTAGTTAGGGCCTGTTTTGCTTATATCCACAGTTCCCAGTGTTTCATATTTTGAGCTGATATCGCCTTCTAGGTTATCCGTAGCGCTTACACCAGGGTCAACAAATGCTTGGTTGATTTCGGTTTCTATTCTGCTTAGGTCTTTTAACGCAATCGTTGGTCTAATTGTATCAAAACTAAAGGCAATGTCAAAATCTTTAAACATACCCATATAGGCTGCTGATGGGTTTAATGCAGGGGATGCATTACTTAGTCCAACACCTACCCTCATTCTCATGGTTCCTAATACTTGGTCTAGCTTCACAGTGAAGCCACCTGTTTGAACTAGGTTTAAGCTATTGATAGATGACAATACTTCTTCGCTTGCATCAAAACTTCCATTTCGGTTAAAATCTATCCAAGCTTTAAAGTCGGCTGCAGCATTGTTGTTTGGTCTTTGTAAGATGACTTGATAGCTCACGCCTTTGTATACATAAGCGGTTTGAGCCCCTCCTGCAATGTATTGTGATTTTGGAGAATAATTGTTGTTAAATGTGGTATCTAATCCTGATCCAACAATGGCCACCCTCGAAATACCAATTCCATTGGTAGCATCTCCTGAATTGATTACATTAGGTTGGTCATAAGAACCAACATCCACATAATCTAAATACATGGTTGAGTCTGTGCCTCTATCATTCAGTACCCATAAGTGTATGGTGTATTTTTTTGCTTGGCCAAACATAACAATAGGATTTTGACTTGTACTACTTGTAACCCAAGTAACTTTAGCAGTTCCAGGTACTCCTCCTAAAGTAACATACCATCTCCATTGTCTTGGTCCATTTAAACTTTTATCGATTAGTTGGTAAGTATCTGTTGTAAATCCTGCTCTTTTGCTTATACTTATGCGTGCAGTGGGTGCAGATTGAATAGGCAAGAACATTACATTTTTACAAACCGTATCACTACCTACACAATTATAAACAGCTAAACATATTTTTCTTAGTGAAGCAGTGGTTATTAAAAAGCTTCGCGTTGGTTGAGCACTGATACTATCCACAATGGGTGTTTGTGCAGGGTTACCAAAGGTACCATTTCCGTCTGTATCCCAACTGTATTGCATCAAGGCTCCTGATGATTTATTTTCATACACCAATGGTGCAAGTGAATAGAGGGTATCAGGCAAATTAAATCTAGCTATTGGTTTGCCATAGCTAGCAGGCTTGATGGCCCAACGTATTGAAAATCCTGCTGAATCATATCCTGTTGGGTTGGCTCCTGTTTGTGTTCTGTATCTAATAAAAACTTGTCGGCCTGCTCTCAAAAAGCGATTGGCTAATGGTACATTGGTCAAGGAAGCCCCTCCTAAACTAGCTAGTTTGGGAGCACTGGCATTTAATCCATTATATACATCTATGCTATCTCCTGGATACATTTTCATCCGCTCAACATATAAAAATACTGAGTCTGCACATGGTGTAATTAACATTCCTTGACAGGCTGCTGTTATCTGCGCCCTATCGTAGGCTTGTGCCGGACCATTGATGCCAAACACAAAGCCTGCTGTGTCGCTAAGGGTGGCAGAGTTGGCATTACATAAATTGTAGGAATTGACAACGGCTATATAATTTTTCAAACATAGGGTGTCCATGCCTCTGATATTGCCTGTTTGCAAGCAAATATCATACACACCTGGGTCGCGGGCAACAAAAATAGGATTGGCCTCAAAGTCTTGATAGATGATATTATACCCATAACCTTGACCGGTTTGGTTACATTTATTACAAGCTGGATCGTACCACCAATACCAATTGGTTGGACCAAAATTACTTAAATCGTATAAATTGGTGTAGTCGTTTAAGCCAACTATTTTCTTAAAGGCTATAAAACTTGACTGAGGCTTCCTGCTTGGTGTGTCTACATATATCCACTTCTCAACGCTATCTCTTAAACTATCTCTTTTAGCTCCATTTATAGCGGTCAATCGAACCAACCACAAACCTCTGCGATTAAATGTATAGGTGAAATTATCTGTATATTTTGCTGTATCAATATTGCATTGGTTAGGTATGTTGGCACTTGGTATATTAGCGGGATTGGTGAAGCAAGTACGGAAATATCCATTTTGTAAATTGGCTTCTTGAGGTAGGTTCCAATATACCCTTGAGTGATTTACACTTGTGTTTACCAAAGTAGCAGGGCTGTTTAACCATACAGTATCGGGTGCGTAAAAATTTGGGATGGGGAAGGGGAAAGGGTTATTTGAAGAACTTGGAAGAGATACAGTGATATCAAAATCTTTAGAATTTCCTGAACCAAAACCTGTGTTACAAGCATCGGTTGCACCATTGATATTTCCATTTCCTCGAGATCTAATTCTCATTCTTCTTACACCAAGCACAGCAGTTGTAGGAACGGTAATAGTTGTTGTAGTCAAACTAGAAATAGATTGGAAACTTGCAGGCTGAATCCATTCAGTAGCATCAAATGTTCCACTGTTATCCCAATCAAACCAAACCGATACAATTGAAGCAGTATAAGAGCCTGCTGTACCAAAACCAATTGAAAGCGAATACGATTGTCCTGGCACCAGATTGGTGGTATTTAAGCCTCCATTGTTCCAATAGGTGTAGTCGGCCGTGCCGAATGATGAACAAGTTGAATTATGATTCAAGGTATTTAAGATGACCTGACCTATTTCGGCTTGACCACACCCAACAGAAACAGGCAAACAGTATGGTGCAGGATTTGCAGTTTGAGCCTGAGAATTGTATCCTGAAAAGAGGTAAACTGCAATTAAAAATATGTAAAGCTTTCTCATCATAATGAATATTTTAATAGCCAAATATGATAATAAGTTTTGGTTAAAACAAAACACTTAAAAAAATTGAGCGAAAAAATGACCAAAAGAGCTAAATCAAGTTGCAGATTTCTAGTTAGATACTCTAAATTAATGCTACTGCTTCAAAAACTTACGACTTATATTACCTTCATCAGAACTTACACTTACTAAGTATAATCCTGCCTCAAAATCAGCCACATCAAAATCTAAAGAAGCATCAGATGAACTAAATTTCTTAATCAATTGTCCTTGAATGGTATAAATGCTAAAATCCTTCATCAAACCCTTATCAACAGACATATCAATATGCAAGGTTTTAGAAACAGGATTTGGATACAATTCAAAATCCATAGCACTGGTTTCCTCAATACTTAAAGGTGCACCAGCCGTGAAATTATAGACGATTTTTGAACCAAAATCAGCATTGAAATTTTTGATCAATGAATAATTGGGCAAGAATTTCATCAACCTAAATGAACCACTCCCTGCGCTATTGGCAAAAAAGCTCAAACCATCACCTGATGCGTCTGTCAACTCAAGTGTGTAGCAACCACAACCTAAGTTAATGGTATCTTTTTGAAGTTTACTTGCAATGGTATATTGCTTTTCAAACATCACTTGCCCCCATAGGTTTTTAATCACTACCTTGTTGTCTGTAGGCACTTTGTTGGTGGTCATTTCAATGGTGAAAGTATTAGGTAATTGTGCAGGAATATTGAAGCTAGTGCTTTTCATATCATTCAAATCATTGCCATCATTTTGTCCATTGGGATTATCAACCCATGCTTTAAACGTTTTATTGCCAGTAGCTCCTGCAAAATTAATATTATACAATACCACATCTGTGTCTTTACCAATAGGCAAAAGTCCATACCAAGTGCGCTTTTGAGGGGTATTGCTACCTACTTGGTAATAGATATCAATGGAATTTAATGCGTTTGCTCCAAAATTTTTAATCGTAACCAAACCATTGCCACATTCAGGGTTGATATTGCTATACCAAAAATTAGTACTTGGTGATTTAATCTTCTCCAATGAAACATCATTTTGTGATGCAAAATCTTTAAAATACACGATTTGTGCATTTACTTGATAGCCTGCGCTTCCATTGGCAACAAAGGGTTCAAAATCTACATCAATGGTGTTCACACCATTCTTATAATTTAACTCATATTCATAAACATTCACTTGCTCTCCAGGACACCAATTGGCCCTATCGTATACCCAAGTTCCGCCTTGTGCACTGATGGCATTAAAACCGCATGGCTTCCAAACCAATTGCTGTGCAATAAGGCTGTCATTCAATTTGACATATGTTTTTTTAGCACAAAACTCAGAACAATTCTCATTATTTTCAGCCCCATGCCCTGTGATGGTAAGTCTAAGCTTAACAGATTGGGTTTGTGAATCCGTAATAAATGTTTTTGGTACTAAATATTTTTCAATAGGATTATTGGCATTTCCATAAGCCAGATATCCTTCATATATTCTATCAACTTTATAAGCTTCACGGGTCGGAGTTCCTTCCACAAATTCAAATTTGACATTGGCTACAAAGCCCCAACTATATCCAGAATACATCATGCGTATTTCAACTGAATCATGCAATTGAGTAATTAGGTCGGTAACATCAAAGGCATATTCATATTGAAAAGCTTTAGGGAAAAATTTAGCATAAGGGGTAATCATTCTTCCCAACTCATAATTATTTACAACTTCAAAAACATTGTAATACGGAGTGTTTACCAATTTTATTGTTTGTTCAATGGGAACTAAGAATGAGTCTATTTTCACACCCGTTGTATCAAACATATATCTGTAATAGTTAACTGGGTAAACTCGAATGGTATCAGTCAAAACCAAAGGGCGACTAACATCTGAATATTTACTTATTAAAATACTAGTTGATGGAATAGAATCAGTTAACTTAGAACTTGTATTAAATACATTTACAAAGGTAACTTTTGCAGAAAAGTTAAATGAATCCTGCACCTTACCATTTACTTTAAAGGATGGTGCTTGCATCAATGTAGAATCATTCTTTTTGGTATGTTCACGAACGTATAAAGTATTCGTATAATCCCATTCACATTG
>CANHJJ010000150.1 GCA_947460565.1 Bacteroidota bacterium | reverse complement strand
TTAACTCACCAAGGTACTTGGCATTTTTATCAAAACCTGCAGCCAATCCTACCCTATTTTTAAATCGAATACCAAGAAACTCGTATTCTTTTCTCACTACATACATTGAACAGAGTATGCTCCTAAAAAATGGAATTTTGCAGAACAATTGAAGACTGTTTAACGCAAAATGATGCGCTGTTTCGGCAGACAGGTAAAATAAAAATCTAAGAATTATCCGGTACAAAATATATAGTGCTTTTGCGCGAAAATAAGACTATGTTTTGGCTTAACAAAAAAGGAAGAATTTTTGATTGAAAATCACAAAATGAATCATTTCATAAATAACAAAGGCGTGATAAATCGCGCCTTTATTTTATTTTAAATTATTTAGCTGAAACTATTCAATCACCAATTTTTGGTAACCTAATTTATCATTATCTGAAACCCTTAACATATAAATTCCTTTGCTTACATCTGACACATTGATTTCAAGAACATCCCCAAAGGCTTTTGGAGCAAGGCTTTTTATCGTCTTTCCGGTCACATCAGTTAGTATCATAGAATAATTTGCATTTGGGTTTATTTCCAATCCATACACAAAAACTTTGTCGTTTGCAGGGTTTGGAGAGGCATTGAAAAACAATTTTGACTTCAACTCACCTACACTATTAACACCACCGGGAATTTTGAAATCAATTGTACTGGAATCAATCCTTTCAAACTGGGTTCCTGGCAATGAAGGTGAACTTAACCAACTATTAACAAAAACTTTTACAGCATAGGTATTCTTATGCGTACTTTTAGGCATGCCGGTTAATCTAGCGCATCCAAAAGAACCACCAGCCCAAGTACAAGTGGGACTATTACAGCTATATTTAAAAGAAGTATCTGGCAAATTACTTATGTATATTACCCTTGCAGAATCAACAGTAATTGGAATAGTTGAACCAGCATACACTATAGTTGAATCTTTTGGTACTCTTAGCGAAACGGTAACTGCATAAGCTTGTCCAATTATACCATCAGGCAACACAGTAGGAGAAATGCCAGTGCCCTTCATGGTTGAATCAGGGGTACAAATTTGTGATTTACCCACTGCAAAATTGAAAATAGTAAGTAAAACTAATAGTAATATTTTTTTCATATTGTATTCAATTAATACTGCAATATAAATCAATGCTGCTTAGTTTTAGCATTCTTAATGAAAAATGACTTTAGGCAAACTCTGATTCATATAAAAACCTAACAAATTGAACAAAATTCTCTTTTCATATTCAGTCAATTATTAAAAAAATGTAAAATACCTAGAAGGTTATTTGTATATACATTTAATGTTTATACATTCGCATAGGAATTGATACCTTTATATCGTAACATCCAAACAATAAATTTATGAAAACTGTCATTCACAGAGCCGAAAAAAGAGGTCATGCCAACCATGGTTGGCTGAATGCAAAGCACTCATTTAGTTTTGCATCTTGGTATAATCCTGACCTTGTACACTTTGGTGCACTAAGGGTGTTAAACGATGATGAGGTAGCGCAAGGTATGGGCTTTGGCAAACACCCTCATGAAAACATGGAAATAATCACCCTTGTGCAAGAGGGAGCATTGGAACACCAAGACAGCATGGGTCATACCTCTGTGATGAGAGCAAATGACGTGCAAGTAATGAGCGCAGGGAAAGGGGTTTTTCACTCAGAAGTAAACCACTCAAAAGAAGAAGCTGTTAAATTATTTCAAATTTGGGTTTTCCCTGATAGAGATAATGTTGAGCCACGCTACGAGCAAAAATCATTTTCGGTGGAAGGCCGCAAAAACCAATGGCAAGAAATTATTAAACCATCAAGTCAAACTGAAGGAGATGCTATTTTCATTTATCAAGATGCATGGTTTTCATTGAGCGATTTGGACGCAGGAAAAGAAATTATCTATGGCAACCACAAAGCAAACAATGTATTATATCTATTCGTTATAGAAGGCGATGTGGCGCTGAATGGAGAAAAATTAAACCGTAGAGATGCCATTGGTATTTCAGAATATGATACAATCCAAATTAAAGCGAGTTCAAATGCCCGATTGTTGGCAATGGATGTACCACAAATAAACTTACAATAAATAAATTAATAAAAAAATGAGCACACATTCTTTATCAAAATGGAGCATAGATGCTATGCACTCGGAAGTAGAATTCAAAGTAAGACACCTTATGATTTCAACTGTTACTGGAAAATTTTCAAGCTTTAGCGCTGATATTGAATCAAGCACTGAAGATTTTACAGATGCTAAAATAACTTTTACAGCGGATGTAAAATCTATCTCAACTGGCAACGAGCAAAGAGATGGCCACTTGCAATCAGATGATTTCTTTAACTCAGAGTCGTTTCCTCAAATCAAATTTGTTTCAACAGGAATGAGCAAAAACAAATTGGTGGGTGATTTAACCATCAGAAACGTAACCAAATCTGTAGAATTAAATGTTGAATATAATGGTAAAATGAACGATCCTTACGGCAATACCAAGGCTGGTTTTGAAGTAAGTGGTAAAATCAATCGTTCAGATTTTGACTTAAAATGGAGCGCAACTACCGAAGCAGGTGGAATCGTAGTGAGTGATGAAGTGAAGATTATCTGTAACATACAACTTATTAAAGTAGCCTAATTACGTATAGAGTTTGTAATACCAGAAAAAGATTTGGCGGATATGCCAAATCTTTTTTTTGTTATGTAATATTGCTAAAAAAAAAGAAATGACAAAACTAAGTGTCAATATTAACAAGTTTGCTACACTAAGAAACTCAAGAGGAGGCAATAACCCTGATGTGATAAAAACGGCAATAGATTGCGAACATTTTGGGGCAGATGGAATCACTGTGCATCCGCGCCCTGATGAAAGACATATTCGTTATGCGGATGTGCATGAGCTATCCAAGGTTGTAAAAACCGAATTTAATATTGAAGGCAATCCCAAAGAAGCCAAATTTGTCGAACTCGTTTTGCAAGCTAAACCCTCCCAAGTAACTTTAGTGCCTGATGCCGAGAACCAATTGACATCAAACCATGGTTGGGACACTCGCACACATAAAGATTTTCTAATAGACATCATTGCACTTTTTAAAAGTGCAGGCATTCGCACCTCTATTTTTGTAGATGCCAATATGGATATGATTGAAGGGGCTGCGTTGGTTAATACAGATAGGATTGAATTATACACCGAAAGCTATGCACATCAATATCCCATTGATAAAAGAGCTGCCATTCACAATTTTGTGGTGGCTGCCAATCATGCGCAGCAGCTTGGACTAGGCATTAATGCAGGTCACGACCTAAGTCTTGAAAACCTAAAATACTTCAAACAAAACATACCTCAATTGCTTGAAGTATCAATTGGCCATGCGCTTGTTTGCGATGCATTGTATTATGGTATAGAAAACACCATACAATTGTACAAAAGACAACTTTTGGAAAACCCCTATTCTAATTTGTAAAGATTACTATATTCGTACTTTCAGAATCAAACGAACTATGTCAAAAAAAATATTATCGAGCTTATTATTGTGTGCCATTACCTTTTTTAGTTTTGCTCAATTGCCTTCATTTTTATGGAAAGTAGAAAATGGCAAACTCATTAACCCAACAACCTACCAATTTGATGTGTATATGTATAACACAGGTGAAAGCGAATTTGAATTAAGAGGTGGCACCATTGCTCTTAATGTAAATCCAGCTTGGAAAAACGGAGGGATTATAGAAATATCAGCAGCTTCAAGTGAATTAGTTGCTGCACAACAAAAGGGAAATGCGATGTACAATGTGTCGGCAACTGACTATTTAAGAAAAATCATCAATAGTGTTTCAAAAGGCGCAGGAACTTCAATAGCCGCGCATGGCAAAGTAAAATGCTTTACCATTCAGCTTACCAATACAGTTGCCTTCTCGACTAAAGCCAAACCGAAATTTGCTTGGAAATTCGATAATTCACCTGGTGCTGGTTTTAATTGCAGTGGTGGAACAAACGGAGCAGCTATAACCGCTGTAGCCATGAGGGGTTCGGCAGAAGTAATTGCCAACCAAAAGAATTGTGTGGTGATTCCTTAGACAAGGAAAATCTTACCTCATAATCGTCTCTTCCCTATCCGGTCCAACTGAGATAACACCTACACCCACACCAATTTCTTTTTCTACAAAGTCCATGTAGTTTTTAAAAGTATCAGGCAAATCAGCATACTTGCGGATTTTGGTTAAATCCTCACTCCAACCATTAAATGTTTGGTAGATAGGATTTACTTGAATATCGTTTAAATTGAAAGGAAGTTCGGATGTTATTTGTCCGTCAATATTGTACTGGTTACAAACCAATACATCATCAAAGCCACTTAGCACATCGCTTTTGGTACATATCAAATCAGTAACGCCATTAAGCATAATAGAATACTTAAGCGTTGGCAAATCCAACCAACCTGTTCTGCGTGGACGACCTGTGGTAGCACCAAACTCATGGCCTAATTTTCTTAGCTTTTCGCCCGTTTCATTTATTTGTTCAGTAGGGAAAGGGCCACTACCTACGCGGGTACAATAGGCTTTAAAAATCCCATATACTTTTTTTATTTGCTGGGGAGAAATACCCAATCCTGCGCAAGCACCACCGGTGATGGTGTTAGATGAAGTAACAAATGGATAAGATCCAAAATCGATATCAAGCAAAGTACCTTGGGCACCTTCGGCCAAAACTTTTTTGCCTTTGCTTATCAAATCATTGATTACATATTCTGAATTAATGATTTTAAATTGTTTGATAAACTCAACCGCCTCAAAAAAGGCAGGCTCATGTTCGGCCAAGTTATAATTGAAGTTAAGCGAATCAAGCAATTTCCTGTGAATTTGGGCAGCTGCTTCGTATTTCTGTTTAAAATTTGGATTCAAAATATCACCTATTCTCAAACCACTGCGCCCAATTTTATCTTGGTAAGTAGGGCTAATGCCTCGTAAAGTGGATCCAATTTTATGCTCACCTTTGTGAGCCTCGGAAGCCGCATCTACCAAACGGTGCGTAGGTAATATTAAATGTGCTTTTTGAGAAATGAAAAGATTTTTTTTCAAATCAACCCCAGCTTCAGTGGCCTTTTCAATTTCTTTTTTGAGTTGAACAGGGTCAATTACCACTCCATTGCCAATGATATTGATGCAATGCTCATGAAATATACCTGAAGGAATGGTATTGAGTACAAACTTTTTACCATTAAACTCTAATGAATGTCCAGCGTTTGGACCACCCTGAAAGCGAGCAACCACATCATATTGTGGTGTTAACACATCTACAATTTTACCTTTACCTTCATCGCCCCACTGAAGCCCCAATACTACATCTACCATAATCTTAATTATCTTGTTTTACTGTCCTTTTACAATTTACACATTTGTTATCTGCATC
>CANHJJ010000149.1 GCA_947460565.1 Bacteroidota bacterium | reverse complement strand
GTTGATGAAGCAGCAAATTATTTACGTATTGGCAAAGACGCGATCGAGAATCAGTTAAAATAGTTTTGCCTTTTTAGTAAAGAATTAATTAAGGCTGCCATTCAAGGGCGGCCTTACTTGTTTCTTATGGCGGCCTTTCGACCTACTCAGCAAAATGCAATGAAGCGAAGCATCTAATACCACATAAACTTGTTAATCAACTACCCAAATGCTACACCCTTCTCCTTAGGAGAAGGGCAGGGGATGAGGCCTGATGAGGCCTGATGAGGCCAACACATACAAACGCTCATTGAGCGGAGTTGCCAAATGGCCAAAACCTACCTCATTGTTTCGTTCCCGACTCCGCTAGAACTGTCATGGTAACATTTACCCTTCTGGATTGGGTTCTATTTTCTTGTCTTCTTTGGTATTTATGATATCATGCAGTTGAGCAATCACTTCATTTTGTTTGTGATTTTGTTTAGCCACATTTTCAATATCAATTTTAGTAGATGCAATATCATTTTTTACCGAATTCACAAGCCTTTCAGCATAATATTGTTGTTGCTCCTTGGCAGCATCAATAGCCTCTTTGTTTTCTATTAGCACCGAATTAATTTTAGCATCTAATGTAGTTTCAAGTTTGCTTGAAAGAAGGATTAAATCGTTTTTCAATGCGTGAATTTTTTTAGTGCTCAAGAAATTGAAAAATAGGCTAATGAGTAAGGCGATTACAGCAGCTATTCCCAGTGCTATCCAAATGGTATTATTGGTTTTAGCCTGGGCATTTTCAATCGTCACAAAATGATTGTCGTTTATTCTTTGCAACTCATCCAGCGAAAAGCGTGTTTTGTTTAGCGAATCAGAAGTATTTTCAACCTCCATGCTAGTTGAGTTCAGTGTTTCTTCAATCTTCTTCAAATCCTCAGACAATTTATTGATTTGGGCATCTTTTGAGGCAATGCTATTTCGCAAAGAGTTATTAGATGAAGTGGCTTTGCTAATATCTGCTTTCAAGCCCATCAATATTTCATCAAAATCTTTTTTTAATAAATAGGGGATAGGCCCTTTGGGTTTAACAGGCGCTACAGCAGCAGCAGGCACAGGTGCACGATTTATTTTTGGTTGGGCATCGCTGTGGATATAGCACACCAAAATGAACAATAGAGTAAGAAACTTTTTCATAAGCTTTATAATTATAAGTGTTTGAAAAACACGCCACAAGATTAATCATATTTTAATCAAATACCACAAATTTTAACCCGCTAAAAAGTTAAGGTGCAACCGGTTTTATGACTTTTCATTACAAGCCTTTATAAGGTAGCCCAATTTATATACATCATAAAAATATAGAAAAGGGAGTGGTGATTTTAGAATGAAAACAACCAAGGGCTCCGCCATAAAAAATCCAAACAAGAGCCAATTTGATATACCCATTTTCTTGATTTTTCTGTAGAACCTTACAATGTTTATCTCATCCAACATTTGTTCATCACGGTCCATCATCACAGCCAAGTTTTGCATCGCCATTTTGCTTTTCTCTAAAAAGAGCTCTGTATCCTCTAATCCTTGGTGCAGCAGAGGGTTTTCAATATGAAATATACTTGCTTGCTTTTTACTTAAAGATATGGCGTGCAGGGTGTCTTCATGCCCGTATTTTTTCAATCGTTCATCAAAGGGGCATTCCAACATAAGTTCTTTTTTTATCAAAAGATTACATGTTTTAACACTTATGTATGGATGGCTATTTCTAATGGCTGCTGTTATTGACTCCCTTTGCCTTCCATAATGCCAACGAAGAAGGTGATTACTTTTAGGTTTTTTATCACTGTATGAAACCCCACCATAAATGGCATCTGCTTCATTTTTATGCTTCAAATAGTTTGCAATAAAATCCTCACCTTCACATTGCATATCAGAGTCAATAAATAATAGGTAGGGGTATTTAGCATCTTTGGCTAACTTGTTCCGAATGGCTGCACGCCCTATATTTTTTCTTATAAATTGATGATGCAAATGGGGTATTAGCGCCAATGCCTCTTTGTTTTGCAGATAACACTCTTCATCCGAACCATCCTCATAGCATCTTATTTCCCATTCAATCTCCAGCTTTTGCAATTGATGGTATAAAGAAGCCACCAAGTGCTCAACAGGGTAGTTGTGATTGGGTATTAAGATGGATAGCATTGTGAAGCGCAAATTAAGTGGAATTGCCAAATAAAAAAAGGCTGCTTCATTTCTGAAACAGCCTTTAATATGTAAATTGTGATTGGCTTATTTACCGCTCACCACAAACTTAATAGATTTACTTCCTGCATCGTTGCTTAAAGTGATGAAGTAGATGCCATTTTTTAAATTGGTTACATCAAATTCTTCTTTCACTTGTTTGCTGTTTATTTGTTTAGAGATGATGTCTCTGCCTAATAAATCAGTTAAAGTAACTTGTAGTGGTAATGATTTGTATCCTGAAGCTTCAACAAACAATACATTGTTAGCCGGTGAAGGATAAACCAAAATATTAGCAGATTGCAAGTCGTTTTCGTTAATACTGGTTCTGAATCCTACGATTACAGTTCTGGTTTTTGAAGCTGTGTTACCCGCTAGATCACTCACTGTATAAGTAAGAACGTATGTACCAATCACTGATGAATCAATGCTACCTGTTCTAATAATTTTTGATGAGATATCATCTTCCACATCATCTATTGCTTTTGCACCTGGATCAACGTAGCTCGTATTGATAATTAAGGTATCTGGGTTATTTCCTTTTAATGAAATAACAGGCTTAGTAACATCTGTATTGGCAACCGTTACTGTTCTATAAGCAGTATCAGTTAATAAGGCCAAGTCAGTAGCGATGTATGTAATTTTGTAAACACCCAAAGTATTTACGTCAACGGTTCCGCTGCTTGTCATACTTACAACCACATTGTTATCGGTTGCTGTTGCGCCTGCATCTGTATAGGATGTACCCAACAGTACTGTTTTTGGATTAGCTCCTTTCACTTTAATACGTGGCATTACAGTATCAATATCTAGGTCAGCCAAGCTGCGTGGATTTATTTTCCAATTACCATTTAAGAAGTATAAAATACCAGCAGTTCTAAATGCTTTTTGCCCATTTTTCAAAGCTGCATTGAATTTGGTATTTCTGTAGTTACCACCTAAATCGTTTACTCTAAAACTTAGGCTAGCATTTTTATCGTTTGATAAACTGAATTCTTGGAAATCACTTGCAGGACCATCAGGGTTGCTGCTTACTACATAGTTGGTGTCAAAACCAATTACTTGACCTTCCCATGCATTGAAATTTTGTCTTGCACCCACCGGTCTAGCATCGCTATTCCATAATGCCAAAGTATCGATGTTTAATGTGTTGATAGGAGCTGGAACAGGATGGTTACTGCTTATTTTTGTGGCTGAAACATCATTCAAAGTAGTCATGTTACCCGCTTCTATTACTTTACCCGCTGTGATTAATACTGAATCACCTTGAGCCCAAGTCGAAGTTGCATCACCTAATTTTCTGTTTACAATGATGGCAGCATTAGCACCTGTGCCTTGCTGAACTGTAGCAAAATTAATGGCAGCACCTTGCAACATATCATTAGATGTAACAAGTGCTCTAATGTTCATGTTGGTGATAGCAGAATCACCGTTGAATATTGAAGAATTGTTATTGTAAGTGCTAAATTGTAATTGTCTGATGTTGGTAATACCACCATCTCTTACAATAAATGATTTAGCCGTGCCGAAAGTGTCTTTGTTAGCAATATCATTTACATCATAAGCTTTGATGTAATAGTAAATTTGACTACCATCAGGCATTGGAGCTATTTGAGCCGTCCAACCTGTATCAATACCTACCACTACTTTTGTTAAAGAAACAGAATCGAATAATGTATTATCATTTGGTTTAGAATAAAACACCCTTGCATATCCTAAAGCAGCATCATTTTGTTGAATTTTATAAGTGAAACGGATACTATCTGATGAACTAGGAGCCACAGGCGTTCTTGCCCTAGCAGCAATAGTTGGAGGAGTATACAAAGCCGGACCTAAATCATTTGTATATAATGGAGCAATGCCATATCTGGTTGCACCTTGCAAACTATATTCCTGTATAACCCCTCTCAGGTAAGCAAAACTTTTACCAATAGGCGGAGGTGTAAATCTTTTGTTGTTAGCACCAAAAACTGAATCTGCTGTTAAGGCATCATTTCTGTAGTATCCTGAATAGTCGCGGATGCTGATAGCATTACCAGATTTATCGGTTACCGACCATGTCCATCTTGAAGCACCGCTTGCTGCTCTGTCGTTATAAACACTCACATTTCTTAATTCAACATACACACCTTCCCATTTTTCGCCAATGCTTTTGTTAACATTGAAACCTGTAATAGGATTTCCAGTTGTGATTGAATCAATAGGAAGAACCACAGGATTTAGTTTGTTAGGACCAAAATCAATTACCTCCACACCATTGTTCCATTTGCTAGTACCTTTTAATAGATACAATTGGGTATTGTATTGAGCCGAACCTGATGTAAAAGCAGCTCTAATAATACCAGTTACTCTTACTTTGTATCCAGGCTTAACATTATCATAAAAAGAGTTATCATTGATAAGGGTTGTTAATGGACCAACACCATTACCCATGCCTACCACAGCAGGGTCACAAATGACTTCAACACCACCCCAAGCACCGCCTATGGTGTCTTTTACAAGTATAGTTGACTTACGGCTTATACTTAATCCATAGTAACGAGGATCGAATAATACATAACCTTCAATTCTCACTGTATCGCCATAGCGAGCATTCACACGAGGTGAAACGTAATCAGGTGAATCGATAGGAGGGTTTTGCGATAGTTTCGCAAAAGAGGTTCTCTGAACTGAATCAAGAGGGATGATTGGATACGGATTTTGCGCCTTTAACACAAAGGCAGCCACCGCAAAACTTAAAAGTAATAGAACTTTTTTCATATTTGTTTTTGTTGTTGATTGTTTATTTTAAAATGGCAAAGTTGCCCGTTGAAATATTTCCGCTCTGCAAATCTTTTACACTAAACATATATATCCCAGTAGAAACCTGTGTTTTATTATTGGTGAGTAAATCCCAAGCATGCTCTCCACCACTCATGCTAATGGTGCCTTGCGCATATTTATCAAACCACCTGATGTTTTCACCTTTGTAGTTTTTAGCATCATGAAACATACTTGAAAGTACATCACCACTTGTGGTGTATATGGTTATCTCGCATCTGTTAGGTAGGTTATAGAAGTACAATTTTCTGTCCCTGCTTCCCACACCATCCCAAGCGGCTGTGGTTGAATAAGGGTTGGGGTATACACCCACTTTCTTCGAAGGATTATCGCTTGTGAAATCGTTTGTAGGTGTGCCACAAAAAGCATGTACTTGGTTATCGTTGAAGGATGACTCTTGTGAACTTAAACCCAATTTGGCATCTCCTTTATCAAAGGC
>CANHJJ010000148.1 GCA_947460565.1 Bacteroidota bacterium | reverse complement strand
GGAGGTCGTGCACGCAAATTTGAAGCAGAAGGATTTACCTTCGACATGGGACCCAGTTGGTATTGGATGCCTGATGTTTTCGAGAAATTTTATAATGATTTTGGCAAGACATGCTCTGACTTTTATGAACTAAAGCGACTGGACCCTTCATACAAGGTAGTTTGGAAAAACAATGAAGGTATTGAAGTGCCATCAAATATGGCGGAATTGGAGGCATTGTTTGAAAGATTTGAAAAGGGCAGCGCAGTTAAATTACAACAATTTTTGAAGGAGGCAGCCTACAAATATGAAGTAGGAATCAATGATTTGGTTTACAAGCCTAGTTTGAATCTTTTGGAGTTTGCAGATATGCGTTTGCTAAATGGCTTGATGAAAATGGATGTTTTAACCAGTATGAAAAAGCATATTCGCCAATTTGTTTCACATCCCTTTTTAATTGAACTTATGGAATTCCCTATCCTTTTCTTAGGAGCCTTAGCCAAGAACACCCCTGCTCTGTATAGCTTGATGAATTATGCAGATATGAGTCTTGGCACCTGGTATCCAATGGGTGGTATGCATAAAATAATTGAGGCTTTTGAATCCATTGCTTTAGAAAACGGAGTTAAGATTATTTGTAATTCAGATGTAAGTGAAATTAATGTGTCGGGTTCATCTGTCAAGAGTGTAACCGTTAATGGGAAAGAATATATAGCTGATGCCATTGTGGGTGCTGGAGATTATCATCATATCGAACAAAAGCTGTTAAAACCTGAAAACAGACAATATACTAAAGCATACTGGGAAGGTCGCAAATTGGCACCCAGCTGTGTCTTGTATTATTTGGGATTGAATAAAAAAATCAAAGGCTTACAGCATCATAATTTATTTTTTGATGCTGATTTTGAAAAACACGCTGAAGAAATTTATACAGATATCAAATGGCCAAGTGATCCATTGTTTTATGCTTGTATTACCACGAAAACTGATATCAGCCAAGCACCTGAAGGATGTGAAAATTTGTTTTTATTAGTCCCAATTTCTACTGAACTGTCTGAGGATAGGGAAGCAACTCGAGATCATTATTTACAAACCATGATAGACAGAATAGAAAAACATACGGGACAAAATATTACTGAAAATATTGTCTATAAACGAAGTTACTCAATTAGTGATTTTAAAAGTGATTATTACTCGTTTAAGGGAAATGCATATGGTTTGGCCAATACTTTAACTCAAACAGCCCTTTTGAAACCAAGAATAAAGTCAAAAAAGCTAACAAATTTGTACTATGCAGGGCAATTAACCGTCCCTGGTCCTGGGGTTCCTCCTAGTATTATTAGTGGTAATGTGGTAGCTAATCTTATCAAAAAAGAAATATTTTAACCATTTAAAACAAAAAGCTTCTTTTTTCATTAATATCTTGGTAGAATTGCTATAATGAAACAACTTTTCGATGACATATCTAAAAAAAGCAGCGAAATGGTGACAAAGGCCTATAGCACGTCTTTCTCATTAGGCATTCGTTTTTTGGCAAATAAATTCCATAATCCTATTTATGCAGTATATGGATTTGTAAGGTTTGCTGACGAAATTGTTGATTCCTTTCATGGATATGACAAACGCACCTTGCTAGAAGAGTTTAAACAAGATACATACAAAGCCATCGAAAAAGGAATCAGCCTCAACCCAATTTTAAATAACTTTGCGCAAGTTGTAAATGAATACCATATTGATCCATGGACTATTAAAACATTTTTTAAGAGTATGGAAATGGATTTGGATTTACATACTTATGATCAAAATGGCTATGAAGAATATATTTTAGGTTCGGCAGAAGTGGTTGGACTCATGTGTTTGAAGGTTTTTGTGGAAGGGGATGAAGACGAATATAACAAATTGAAGCACTATGCCATGAAATTAGGATCGGCATTTCAAAAAATCAATTTCTTGCGTGATTTCAAAGCAGATTCAGATGCATTGGGTCGTATATATTTCCCTCAATTGAGGAACGGTGGCAGCTTTGATCGCAAAACCAAAAAAGAGATTGAAGATGACATCTTAAAAGATTTTGATTTTGGCTACGAAGGTATTAAGAAACTTCCTAAAAATGCCCGTTTTGGGGTGTATGTAGCCTATATATATTATTCTCAATTATTGAATAAGATTATTGATATGCCACCTAAGGCATTATTTGAAGAACGAATTAGGATATCAGATAAAAAGAAATATGCCTTGTTTTTTGGTTCTTATTTGCGTCACAGCTTTAATTTGCTTTAATGAACTTACGCTTTTTATTTCTGTTTGTATTCATGAGCAGTAATTTGGTTGCTTCACCCATTGAGGACCTCAGGCGCTTGTTTGATAGCGCCATTAAGAATGAACAATCTGCAAAATTATTGCTTCAACAATCAGCAAGTAATGATATTGAAAAAAACACTTTATTGGGATACAAAGCGGCAACCCAAATGATAATGGCTAAATTTTATTTTAACCCTTGGAAAAAGCTACAGACATTTAATTCAGGCAAAGGGCAATTGGAAACAGCCATTCAAATTGAGCCAAATAACATTGAATTGATTTTTTTGAGATATATGATTCAAAAAAACTCTCCTTCTTTTTTACAATACAACAATTCGATAGCATCAGATAAAAAAATCCTATTATTGTCCATCAACAACCTAAAAGATCAAGATTTAAAATCTAGAATTAGTAATTATTTAAAAACAGCTGAAAAGCCATAATTAAATAACGAAGCAATTTGAACAACATGAGCGAAAAAGAATATGTCATATTAGTTGATGAAAAGGATAACCAAATTGGTTTAATGGAAAAGGAAGAGGCTCATGTTAAAGCCGTTTTGCATCGCGCTTTTTCAGTTTTTATATTTAATGATAAAAATGAGTTATTGCTTCAACAAAGATCTCTTGGAAAATATCATTCTGCTGGACTTTGGACCAACACCTGTTGCAGTCACCCACGTGAGCATGAAACCATAAGTGATGCAGCGCATCGTAGATTGATGGAGGAAATGGGTTTTGATTGCGACTTAAAAACCATGCATAAATTCATATACAAGGCTTCTTTCAGCAATGGACTAACTGAGCATGAATTGGATTATGTTTTAAAAGGTTTTTACCAAGGAGATATTCTTCCAAACAAGGACGAAGTTCATAATTACAAATGGGTGGATATGGCATGGCTGCTTAATGATATTGAACAAAACCCCAACCTCTATACAATTTGGTTTAAATTGATATTAACTGAAAGTGTTAGCTACCTAGTTAATTAATTATGTAAAGGCGTTTAATTTAAAGTCCGCACAAACCTCAAGTTTACTGCAAATTACCTACTCAAAAACATACTCTTCTCTTTCATATACTGACGGAAAAGAGGGTCGTGAAGGTCTTTGATGAAACGAATGGCTTCACCTGTACTTTTCATCTCTGGTCCTAATTCTTTGTTCACACCCGGGAATTTTTCGAATGAGAAAACAGGCTCTTTTATGGCATATCCAACCAACTTTCTTTCAAATGTAAAGTCTTTCAATTTATGTGTGCCCATCATTATTTTGGTGGCAATATTGATGAATGGTATTTGGTATGCTTTGGCTATAAATGGCACAGTACGACTTGCTCGCGGGTTGGCTTCAATCACATATACCTTCTCGTTTTTGATAGCAAATTGAATGTTTAACAAACCGCGAATATTCATTTTATGCGCTAGGTTAATGGCATAAGATTCCATTTGCTGTTGCACGTTTGCACTTAAACTAAAAGGAGGTAATACTGCACTTGAATCACCACTGTGAATACCGGCAGGTTCTATATGTTCCATCATGCCAATGATATGTACATCTTCACCATCACATATTAAATCTATTTCGGCTTCTTCAGCTCTGTCTAAGAAATGGTCAATAAGTATGCTATTGCCTGGCAAATCACCCAATAGGTCAATAACAGCTTTTTCTAATTCTTCATCGTTAATAACGATTTTCATTCCTTGCCCGCCTAAAACATAACTAGGTCTAACAAGCACAGGGTATCCTACTTTATGAGCTACTGATATTGCCTCATCAGCATCCATAGCCACACCATAGTTAGGGTATGGAATATCTAATTCTTTTAATAAATCCGAAAACTGTCCACGGTCTTCAGAAATATCCATATCGGTGAAACTGGTTCCAATAATTTTAATACCTTTTTGGTGTAGTTTTTTGGCCAATTTCAGCGCTGTTTGACCACCTAATTGAACAATTACCCCTTCTGGTTTTTCAAGCTCAATAATCTCCAATAAATGTTCCCAAAATACAGGCTCAAAATACAACTTATCTGCCATGTCAAAATCGGTTGAAACCGTTTCAGGGTTGCAATTAATCATAATGGCTTCGTAGCCAATTTCTTTGGCAGCTAATAATCCATGCACGCAGCAATAGTCAAACTCTATACCCTGTCCAATGCGGTTTGGTCCCGAACCTAATACAATGATTTTTTTATTGTCTGTTGGGATACTTTCATTCTCACCATCAAAGGTTGAGTAAAAATAATTGGTTGGTGATGGAAACTCAGCGGCACAAGTATCGACCGTTTTGAAAACACGATTAACTCCTGTTGCGTCACGCAATGCTTTCACATCTGAGTCTGTTGCATCTGAACCTAAAAGGTAGGCAATCTGCTCATCGCTATAACCTTTTTCTTTTAACTCAACCAATAATTCGTGAGGAATATTTTTTAAACTAAAGCGTTTAGCTTCAGTTTCAATCCTCACCATCTCGTTTATTTGGGTCAAAAACCATCTGTCGATTTTGGTTATTTTCTCGATAGAAGAAATAGGAACTCCAAGGCTTAAAGCGTCTTTAACAGCAAAAATTCTATCCCAACTGGGGTTGGTTAATTTTTCAATAATGTCTTCAAGATTTCTGTTTTGGTAACCATCTGCACCTAATCCATTGCGCTTTATTTCTAAACTTTGTGTAGCTTTCTGTAAGGCTTCTATAAAGGTTCTACCTATGCCCATAACCTCTCCAACAGCTTTCATTTGAAGTCCTAAGGTTTTGTTTGCACCTTTAAATTTATCAAAATTAAACCTAGGTATTTTTACAATCACATAATCAATGGCAGGTTCAAAGTAAGCTGAAGTAGTTTTGGTTACTGGGTTTTTCAACTCATCTAAGCTATAACCAATAGCTAATTTAGCGGCAATTTTAGCAATTGGGTAACCAGTAGCCTTACTTGCCAAAGCAGAAGAACGTGAAACACGAGGGTTGATTTCTACTGCTATGATATCTTCGTCAGCAGGATTAACAGCAAACTGCACATTACATCCACCATGGAAATTACCAATGCTACGCATCATGTGGATGGCCATATCACGCATGCGTTGGTAACATGAATCGCTTAACGTCATGGCAGGTGCTACAGTTATCGAATCACCCGTATGAACACCCATTGGATCAAAGTTTTCAATCACACATATCACCGCCACATTATCGTTTTTGTCGCGAAGCAATTCAAG
>CANHJJ010000147.1 GCA_947460565.1 Bacteroidota bacterium | reverse complement strand
ACGCTCACGAATTGTACGTGCCATACGAGCCAAACCAACACCAAACTGGGAATACAATTGCTCGCCAACTGTACGAACACGTCTGTTACTCAAGTGATCAATATCATCCACGTCTGCACGTGAATTAGCTAATTCAATTAGATATTTTATGATTGAAACAATATCATCTTTGCTAAGAACGCGAACATCCATGCCTTCAGATTTATTCAATTTTCTATTAATACGGTATCTACCAACTTCTCCCAAATCGTAACGTTTGTCAGAGAAGAATAATTTTTCGATTACACCTTTTGCGGTTTCTTCATCAGGTGGATCTGCATTCCTCAACTGACGATAGATATGCTCATGTGCTTCTTTTGCACTGTTTGATGTATCTTTTTGTAAAGTATTTAAGATGGTAGCAAATTCACTGTGATTTGATTCATTCTTATGAAGGATAATGGCTTTCACTTCAGCTTCAAGAATCATATCAATATGATCTTCTTCTAAGGTAGTATCACGCTCGATAATAACTTCGTTACGCTCGATAGAAACAACCTCTCCAGTATCCTCATCAACGAAATCTTCAACCCAAGTGCGAAGCACCCTAGCCGCTAATTTACGTCCAAGAACTTTTTTCAAACCTGCTTTGCTTACTTTAACCTCTTCAGCCAAATCAAATAAATTCAAAATATCTTTATCTGATTCGAAACCGATGGCACGAAGCAATGTAGTTACTGGAAACTTCTTTTTACGATCGATATAAGCATACATCACGTTGTTTACATCTGTTGCAAATTCTATCCAGCTACCTTTAAAAGGAATAACACGCGCTGAATACAATTTAGTACCATTGGTATGGTACGATTGACCAAAGAAAACACCAGGAGAACGATGTAACTGAGATACAATAACACGTTCAGCACCATTAATACAGAAAGTACCACTTGGTGTCATGTAAGGAATTGTACCTAAATAAACATCCTGAACGATGGTTTGAAAATCCTCATGTTCAGGGTCGTTACAACTAAGTTTTAATTTGGCTTTTAATGGAATTGAGTATGTCAATCCACGTTCGATGCACTCTTCGATCGAGTAGCGTGGCGGATCAACGAAGTAATCAAGAAACTCTAAAGTAAAAATATTTCTTGTATCACTAATTGGGAAATTTTCCATAAACACCTTGTAAAGACCCTCATTCGAGCGACTTTCAGAGGTAGTGTCTAACTGAAAAAATTCTTTAAAAGATTGTAATTGAACATCCAAAAAATCAGGATAATCAATCACTTGTTTTACTGAAGCAAAGGAAATCCTTCCTTCGGGAGTTATATTTTTATTGGCCAATGTAATATTTTTTTTAAAAGTGAATTGGAGTTAATAACTCAATAGGTATAAACAGCAAATTGACCCACGGCATAGGCCGGGGTCAAATTACGTTTCGTGCTCTGAATGAATTACTTCAATTCGATTTCAGCACCAGCTTCCTCAAGCTTAGCTTTTAAAGTGTTAGCTTCATCTTTGCTAACGCCTTCTTTAACTGGCTTAGGTGCACCGTCTACAAGTTCTTTAGCTTCTTTTAATCCAAGACCAGTTAAGTCTTTAACTAATTTCACTACATTTAATTTTGCAGCACCTGCATTTTTAAGAATTACATCAAAAGATGTTTGTTCTTCAGCAGCAGGAGCAGCTGCACCAGCAGGAGCAGCAGCAACAGCTACAGCTGCAGCAGCAGGCTCTATACCGTACTCGTCTTTTAAAATTTGAGCTAACTCATTTACTTCTTTTACTGATAAGTTTACCAACTGCTCAGCAAACGCTTTTAAATCTGCCATTTGTAATTTAAATTTAAATTGTTATTAATTATTGATTTGTTTTTATTTTTATTATTCAGGTTTCTCAGATAATGTTTTAACAATACCTGCCAGTTTATTACCGCCCGATTGAAGTGCGCTAATAACATTTTGAGCTGGAGATTGCAACAATCCGATGATTTCACCGATAAGCTCATTTTTAGTTTTAAGTGCTATCAATGCGTCTAATTGGTCATCGCCTATAAATGCATCAGTATCAATCAATGCACCTTTTAAATATGGCTTAGGATCACCTTTAGTGCCTTTACGGAAATCTTTGATAGCTTTTGCTGGAGCCTTCATATCAGCACTAAACATTAGAGCTGTATTTCCAACAAGGGTATCTGCTAAGCCTCCAAAATTACGACCACTTTTTTCCATTGCTTTTTCAATCAAGGTATTTTTTGCCATTTGCATTTCGATACCTTCTTTAAAAAGTAAACGTCTTAAGTCGCTTGTTCTTTTTGCATTCAAACTTGCGATATCAGTGATATAAACATTTTGATATTCAGCAAATTTTTCAGACAACTGATTTATTACTTGTGATTTTTGATCTTTATTCATAACGCCCCTTTAATTAAATGCCCGGAATAGATTTAGTATCAACTTTAATACCAGGACTCATGGTGCTAGAAATATTAACACCTCTGAAATAAGTACCTTTAGCTGAAGATGGTTTTAATTTAGCAATTGATTGAATTAACTCAACTGCATTTTCCATCAATTTCTCAGGAGCAAATGAAGTTTTTCCGATGGATGTATGGATAGCCCCTTCTTTGTCAACTTTAAAATCAATTTTGCCAGCTTTTACTTCTTTAATGGTTTTAGCCACATCAGTAGTAACGGTGCCTGATTTAGGGTTTGGCATTAGGTTACGAGGTCCTAGTACTCTACCTAATTTACCTAATTTAGCCATTACTGCAGGCATAGTGATGATGATATCTACATCTACCCATCCGCCTTCAATTTTTGTAATATATTCGTCTAATCCAACAAAGTCAGCTCCTGCTTCTTTTGCTTCTGCTTCTTTATCTGCTGGAACCAATGCCAATACACGAACAGTTTTACCTGTACCATGTGGCAATGAAACCACACCACGAACCATTTGATTAGCTTTTTTAGGGTCAACACCTAAACGTACATCAATATCCACTGATGATTCAAACTTAGTATATGAAATTTCATTAACTAATTTTGAAGCCTCGGTAAGCGAATAAGATTTAGTTTGGTCAACTTTCTTTAAAGCCTCTTTTCTTTTTTTACTTATGCGTGCCATTTTTAATTATTTTTTTCTTTTGACTAATTAAAAGGATTTTCGCCTTTTACCTCTAAACCCATGCTTCGAGCCGACCCAGCAACCATTTTCATGGCAGATTCAACTTTAAAGCAATTCATATCTTGCATTTTATCAGAAGCAATTGCTCTAACTTGCTCCCAAGTAACTGAACCGACTTTTTTACGGTTTGATTCTGCAGAACCTTTAGCAGCTTTTGAAGCTTCTAACAATTGAGAAGCAACTGGAGGAGTTTTAATTACAAAATCGAATGATTTATCACTATAAACAGAGATAACCACTGGTAATATTTTACCTGCTTTATCTTGAGTACGAGCATTGAACTGCTTGCAAAACTCCATGATGTTAACACCTTTAGAACCCAATGCAGGTCCAATTGGAGGTGCAGGATTGGCAGCGCCACCTTTAACTTGTAATTTAATAAAACCGGTTAATTCTTTAGCCATAATCTATAATTTATTAGTATCGTAATTTGTTTGCTCTAAAATTTAGATTTTTCAGGCATTCAAATGAATTATATTTCTTAATTTTCTTTTTCTACTTGCACAAAATTTAATTCTAATGGAGTTCTTCTTCCAAAAATTTTCACCATTACTTTTAATTTTTTCTTCTCTTCACTAACCTCTTCAATTACTCCACTGAATCCGCTAAATGGTCCATCATTTACTTTAACGCTCTCTCCAACTATAAATGGTTCAAGTATTGTTTCACCATTTTCAGAAATTTGATCTACATTACCTAAGATACGAGAAACTTCATTTGCTCTCAATGGAACTGGAGTTGATTTGCCACCTAAGAAACCAACAACACCATTTACAGAGTCAATTATGTGCCCCACTTCACCAACTATTTCTGCCTGAATTAAAATATAACCAGGTAAATAAGCTTTTTCCTTAATTAACTTCTTACCATTTTTCACAGTGTAAACTTTTTCGGTAGGAATAAGTATTTGCGGCACATGATGAGTTAAGCCAGCTCTTTCAAGTTCTACCTCCATTTGAGCTTTAATCTTTTTCTCTTGACCAGTAATTACTCTAGCCACATACCATTTAAATTGTTCTTCCAACATTGTAAATATTTACACCCTTTAAATTATCCTTGGAAAATTTGGTAAAAAAATCCAAGGGCACTACTACTAACTATATCAATAACATAAATAACAAGAGCAATAAGCAAAGATGCTATCATAACAATAAGCGTGCTCTCCTGTAGCTCTTCCCATGTAGGCCAAGTTACTTTATTTACCAATTCATCGGTAGATAGTTTTATGTATTCTCTGATTTTATTCATGAGATTGTATTTTGTTGTTAACTTGCACGGGCACAAGGATTCGAACCCTGATCAGCGGTTTTGGAGACCGACATTCTACCATTGAACTATGCCCGTATATTGACAATAAATGTTGGCTAACATGTCGTTAGCCAACATCTAAAGTCTTAATATACAGAATTAATCTAAAATTTCAGTTACCTGACCCGCACCAATTGTACGACCACCTTCACGGATTGCAAAACGTAAGTTTTTCTCCATTGCGATAGGGGCAATCAATTGAACAGTTACAGTTACGTTATCACCAGGCATGATCATTTCCATACCATCTGGCAACATTACCTCTCCAGTTACGTCAGTTGTACGTAAGTAGAACTGTGGACGGTATTTGTTGAAGAAAGGAGTGTGACGACCACCTTCGTCTTTTGATAATACGTATACTTCAGCTTTGAATTTAGTGTGTGGAGTTACCGAACCTGGTTTGCAGATAACCATACCTCTACGGATTTGGTTTTTGTCGATACCACGTAATAATAAACCTACGTTATCACCAGCTTCACCTCTGTCTAATATTTTACGGAACATTTCAACACCAGTTACAACTGATTGTAATTTCTCAGCACCTAAACCAATGATATCAACTGTTTCATTTGAGTTAACGATACCACGCTCGATACGACCAGTAGCAACAGTACCACGACCTGTGATAGAGAATACGTCTTCAACTGGCATTAAGAAAGGAAGTTCAGTTAAACGTGGAGGAACCGGGATGTATGCATCAACTGCAGCCATCAATTCCATGATTTTTTCAACCCATTTAGCGTCACCATTCAAACCACCCAAAGCAGAACCTTGAATAATTGGAATTTCATCACCAGGGAAATCATATTTGCTTAACAAATCACGGATTTCCATCTCAACGATTTCTAATAATTCAGCATCGTCAACCATATCCACTTTGTTCATGAATACAACGATACGAGGTACACCAACCTGACGAGCTAAAAGAATGTGCTCGCGAGTTTGAGGCATAGGTCCATCAGTAGAAGCAACCACAAGGATAGCTCCGTCCATTTGGGCAGCACCAGTTACCATGTTTTT
>CANHJJ010000146.1 GCA_947460565.1 Bacteroidota bacterium | reverse complement strand
TTGATAGCAGCAGGCTGCAATGCTTTATGGATGCTATTGTATGTAGCTACATTCGGAATTTTCACATTACATTGGGGTGAAGCTTTTCGGGTTGCCATACTTATCTCCACATTCTCATTTTTCACTTATTTATGCATTAAGTCTTATAGACAAACCAACCCAAATTCTAAAATAAGCATGAAAGAGGCAATGAAATTGGGAATCCTTATCACGATTTTTGCCACCACATTGTATGCTGTGCTTTGGGCCATAATAAATTATTTTTTTATCCCTGACTTCGCAGATCGATTTGCCGACCACACAATTGAATATAACAGATATTTAGGGAAAAGCCCTGAAACTATGAGAAAAAAGATTATTGAAATGAATGAATACAGAGTAAATTATAAAAAACCAATAGTAAATATAATGTATAGCTTTTCTGAAATATTACCTATTGGCATCATCCTTTCAGTGATTTGCGCATTTGCTTTAAAGAACAAAAAGAGCTAAAATTTATCAATTATGTTTAGGTTCATCATGCTAAAAATTATTCCTAATTTGTTTCTCTTTTTTCATTTTTTTGAGGAATGAAAAAACTTGTTTTCATACTATTTTCCTTGGCGTTAGGCACTATTTTATTAAGCAATATTCAATGCGGAAACAATACATCTAAACCAGAGTCTGTTGCCTACCTGAACCATAACGACACTGTAAAATACATAGGCAAAGAGCAATGCCGCGCCTGCCATGCCAGCATATACAATTCCTTTATAGAAACGGGCATGGGTAAGAGTTTTAATGTGGCATCAAAGACCAAATCAACTGCAGATTTTTCTAAAAAGCATGTGGTGTATGATAAGTTTAAGGATTTTTACTACATACCATATTGGAAGCAAGATAGCTTTTACATCATGGAATTTAGATTGCAAGGCAAAGATACCATCCACAAACGCATTGAAAGGGTGGATTATATTATTGGATCAGGGCAGCACACTAATTCACATTTTACTAATATCAATGGTTATGTGTATCAATTACCTTTGACATGGTATGCCCAAAAAGGCAAGTGGGACTTGCCACCTGGTTATGAAAATGGTCGCAATGTGCGCTTTACTCGTGCCATAGAGTTTGAGTGTATGAGTTGCCACAATGCCATGCCAACTGTAGCGGATAACTCAATAAATAAATTTACCAGTATCCCGGATGGCATTGATTGCGAGAGGTGTCACGGCCCAGGTGAATTACACTTGAGAGAGAAGTTGGCTGGTCATATAGTGGATACAGCACATTCTATTGACTATACGATTGTGAACCCTAAAAAATTGCCTTGGGAAAGGCAAATAGACCTTTGTCAGAGGTGTCATCTGCAAGGAAATGCCATTCTCAAAAAAGGAAAAAGCTTTAGGGATTTTAGGCCTGGCATGGTACTCAGCGATTTTTATGATGTGTTTATGCCTCGCTACAAGGGTAATGACGAGGCTTTTATCATGGCTTCGCATGCGCAGCGTTTGCAGCTAAGCAAGTGTTTCATAGAAAGTTCTAAAAACAGCAATGGGGTAGGTAAAGCGGATGGCTTAACGTGTATCAATTGCCATAACCCACATGTGAGCGTGAAGGTAACGGGCAAAGAAACCTTTAACAATGCCTGCTTAAATTGCCACCAATCGGCAGATGCTTGTAAGGAAAAGAATAGTGTAAAAATAACTAATAACAACAATTGTGTGGCTTGCCATATGCCTAAATCAGGTACTATAGACATACCACATGTAACAGTTCACGACCATTGGATACGCAAACCTGCCAAGCAAAAAGATATTGAAAGTATGAAGACTTTTGCAGGAATTTATTGCATAAACAACACTGAAAGTAGCGCACTTATTAAAGCCAATGCGTTTATCAATTATGTAGAAAAATTTGAAGGTGAAAAGTCTTCATTAGACTCTGCAAATAGCTTGCTCAATGCCATATCGAAGGATGAAAATGTAAATGATGTTTTAGATGCTCGTATCCACTTGTTGTATTTACAAAACCAAGATGAAGACATCATTGCCCAATCGAGATTTGCTAAAATAGCGGACATTAAAAACCCTTGGATGACATACAGAGTTGGTCAGGCTTTTCAGAATGTTGGTGATGCAGGGACTGCTGAAAATTGGTATGGCAAAGCAGTTGAATTGGCACCTGAGAATTTAGAGTTTATAAATAAATGGGCTGGTGCAAAAATTCAGTTAGAGAAAAACGAGGAGGCTATTGCTGTTTTGGATAGACTGTTGTCCAAAAACCCTAAATTGGTAGATGCTTTTGTGAACAAAGGTTTTGCTTTACTTAAACTTAACCGACAAGGAGAGGCAATGGCTTGTTACAAGCAAGCTTTACAATTAGATTGTGATAACCATCAAGCCTTGCTAAATAGAGCAGGATTGTTGCATTTGATGGGTAAAGATGAGGAGGCTAAAAAGGATTTGAAGCATCTATTGAAACTGAATCCACAAAATGGATATGTGAAGGATTTGCTGAGTTCATTGTGATATAGCAATTCAAATTGGTAAAAAGCACTATTTATAGTCGAAATGAACATTGGGGGTATTGAGTTTTCATTTTGTCGGATACATTCGCGCATTGCATATTAATAGTTTCTGATGAAAAAATAATTTTTATTGATATAGGACTAACCCAAACTTTATTAATAATTGGCCATAAAAAAGGCCACCCATATTTCAAGGCAGCCTCTCTCATATTTTGTCTTATAATCGTTTATTCAACCATCAACTTTCTTAGCATGGTTTCATTCTCAGTTTTGATGTTAATCAAATAGGAACCTTTGCTTAAACCGTCAATAGCAATTTCGAAGGCACTGCTATTGAAGCTTCCATTTAAAATTGTTTTACCAAGCATATCTGAAATTACATACTCACCTTTATTGCCATTAAGTAACTCAACATGCAAAGTATTGTGCGCAGGTATTGGATAAATTTTCACATCCGATTTCAACATTTCATTGATGCCCACTTTTGAAATGGTTAATGCTTTCCAAGCCGTATCGTAGCATCCGTTAATATCTTTTACAATAAGTGATGGATAGAAAGTACCATTACTTGTATATTGATGATTGGTAGATTTAACCAAAGAGTCTTTACCACCATCTCCAAAATACCAAAATCTCTTATCACTCGCATCTTGAGTGGTTTGAATAAACTGAACATTTCCGGCAGGACTTCCCATAGTTATACTAAAATCTGTTCCTAATCTGGCAATCTTTTGTACAAATACAACGTCTGATTTGCTGCAACCAGAGAAATTATTTTTCAAACGCACTAAAATCAAATTATCAATGGCTTTGAAAATATTTGTATTAGTAGAAAACGTAGTATCATTGATTGTACTTTTCAATGGTGTTGAAATAAAAGTTAACAAATCAAGATTAGAGAAAATAATACTATCTGTTCCTACTAATTTTCTTACTTTAATATTTACTATTGAATCGTAATGACAATACACCCCGCTTGGGTTTGATGTAGTAATCTGCATCGGTCCTGTTGGACTATCATAATTGGTAATTTGTAGTGTTGTATCGAAGCTACATGACAAGTTGCTAGAATCAAGCACCTTTATATTTACATCGTATTTTCCCGCTTGTGGCCCAAATTTTATGTTGTATTTTCCTGGCTTGGCAGCTGGAAGGTTATTTACAAAAACAGTATATACCTTTCCATCATTTGGAATAGATAAATTAATAGCTGCTTTGCCACTATCGCTTACACATGCTTTGGTATCCGCATTAATGGTTACAGGTAATCTCTGGCAATTGGCAGCTTGGCAAGTGGAAACGGATAAAGGACCAGGACCACAGATATTATTATCAAGCGCTCTTACCCAAATTTTGGCTATGCCATTCACAGGTAATCCAGTTATGCTATGAGATAAGCCAGTACTTCCAGAAGGAGCAATCCAATTAGAACCTGAATCTAGACTGACCTGGTAACTAACCGCTCCAACTATAGCACCCCAATAAAATTCAACAGAGGTTAATGTTTTGTTTCCACAACCGATATTTGGAAGAGTTAAAGGGGCATTAATGTTCGCCATTATGCTATTTGAAACATTTGAACAATAAATAGAATCTTGTGCAATAACCGAAATATTATATTTACCTGGCTGAAATTTAAAATAATAATTACTGTCTTTGTTATTTCTTAGCAAGGTGGGTCCATTATAAAAAGCATAGCTGCTAGCTTTTCCTTTAGCCGAAAACAAAATAGAATCACCTATACAAATAGTATCCTTTGTTGATACTAAATTAATACTTGGTTTAGCCCTTTGGGTTACCACTGTTGCCAAACTAGTTGTTTTGCAACCTAAATTTGAAGTAACCCTAACAGTGTAGGAACCTGCTTTGGCTACATTAATAGATCTAGATGTTTGATTGGCATCGCTCCATAAATATGTAAATCCATTCCCCGCATTAGCAGTTAGGCTAATACTGTCGTTTCCACAAACCAAAGTATTAGGTGCTGTAATGGTAGCAGATGGTTTAGTATTAACTAATACTTGAATTGAATTAGGACTGCTATTCCCATTGCCATTAGTAGTAGTTAATGAGATGGTTTTCGAACCTGATGTAGTATAAACAACTTTAGCCACTTGGGTGTTTGCTGTACTTGGTGTTCCACCAGTCATGGTCCAATTAAAACCTGTTGGGCTGTTAATTCCTCCACCTGTTATGGTTAGCGTATCGCCTATACAAATAGCTGTTGCTGATGGCGTAATTGTAGCTGTTGGCAAATTAGAAGCTTGCTCAGAAAGTGTGAATGATTTCACATAAATATTATCCCCTGAACCATCATTACCATTGTTATTACTACCGTTAAAAGATACATAAAATGTAACAGTTCCAGCACCAGCAGAAGGAGCAGTCCAATTAAAAGTCCAACTACTAACAGATGCAGTAGTTTGACGAAGGTACACCTTACCAGAAGTAATAGTTGATGTACCAGTACCTGCTGTCAATGTACCAATTGAGGCATTACTACTATTTAAAACAACCAACTCAAAACCATTTTTGGCGGTGGCAGCACTAGAACCATTTAAGGTTAATGAGTAATTAGTGCCTGGAACATAAGCCGAAGGCATACCAGAAATATTAATGGCACTCCATGCAGTGCCAGTGCTAATGGCGGTTCCTGTGTGACAGCTTGTACAATTGCCCTCACCTGGCGCACCTGAATTACCAGTTGGGGGATTTGAAGCATTTGTAAAAATGTCATTTGAAAAAATTAGTCCCAGAATTGTAAAAACAATGGCAATTAATTTAGTTTTAGTAATTTGTTTAACCATCTTGTTTATTTATTTTGGCTCGAAAATAAAGAATTATACATGAAAAAGGCGCTGTCAAACAATAAGTTTAGCAACGCCTTTCATTTTTTACAAAAGTGATATTTAAATATACTTGTGTGTTTTGTTAAGATTAGATTCGCTCTACATTAACAGCATTCATTCCTTTTTTGCCTCTTTCAAGGTTGAATTGTACACGGTCGTTTTCTTGAATT
>CANHJJ010000145.1 GCA_947460565.1 Bacteroidota bacterium | reverse complement strand
TTAGATGCTAGAGGTGTGAATCAGGCTGAATTTGCCAAACTGATAGGTATCGAAAAAACTCAACTCAATGAGATAATTAAAGGCAAGCGCAATATAAATGCTGATTTGGCATTGTTACTGGAAAAGGCAATAGAGATTGATGCTGATTATTGGATGAGCGCACAAAAAAACTACGAATTAGACCAAGCAAGAATTAATGAAAAAAATCAATCGAGACTTGAGGCTATTGAAGAATGGAGTATTTGGAGTAAAAACATACCTGGAAATTTTTTCAAGAAGCATAAGTTCTTAAGCGGAGACCCCGTTCAGGATATAGGTATTGTGAAAGCAATATACGGGGTAAGTCATGTTGATCAAATTGCATTAACATTTGCCTCACCTGCCTATGCACGATACAAAAAAACAAATACTGACAAAGTAGACCGAAATAATGTGGTTGCTTGGACTAAATTAATTTCCTATTTAGGTGAGCAACAAAAAGTAGGCACTTTTCATAGAAAACATAGAGATAGTGTATTAGAGCAACTTAAAAGTTTGATAACTGAAAATAAAAATGTGAAGGAAAGGGCTATTACCATTTTGGCAGAGGCGGGTATTAAACTGATTTATCATAAAAATGCGGAGAAGTGCCCAATAGACGGGGTTTGTCTTTGGAGTGGGAAAAACCCATTAATTGGAATGAGTTTAAGGCATAATAGATTGGATAATTTTGCTTTTACATTATTTCATGAGCTTGGCCATGTTTATTTACACTTAGTAAATAATCCTGAAGCACAGTTTTTAGATGATTTGGACCATTCAACGAATAACATAAATGAAGAAGAGTCTGAAGCCAATGAATTTGCATCGAATTCGCTTATTTCTTCAAAGGATTGGGAGAGGTTTATAGGAAATAAAAATCGCATGCAAGATGATTACGCAATATCTTTTGGAAAAGAGATTGGTATTCACCCAATTATAATAAAAGGGCGTGTAAAACATCATTTTAATGATTATACCTTAAGAACCAAGATTGCAAATGATATCAAATAACTTAAAGCTATTAACGCTTTAAGTTATTTGAAAAAATGCTTGTTAATGGATATTGAGAATCAGAACAAGATTATCCTGCAACATTTACCAGCTTGGCAGGCTGTTGTTTTAAATTTAGCTTATCACGAAGGAGTTTCATGTCATCACTCACTTTTCTATCTAATATTTTAGCATAATGCTGCGTGGTTCTTAGGTTTTTATGACCAAGCATTTTACTTACGCTTTCAATAGGAACACCATTTGTAAGTGTTACAGTAGTTGCAAAAGTGTGACGGGCAATGTGGAAGGTTAATTCTTTTTGGATGCCGCACAAATCAGCTACTTCTTTTAAATAACCATTCATTTTTTGATTGCTAAGCACTGGAAGCAATTTCCCTTCATTTATACATTGTGGATGGTCTTTATATTTGGCAATAATTTCTTCGGCCATGGGCAGCAAGGGAATATTGGATTTCGTGTCTGTTTTCTGGCGGTTAGTAAATATCCACCTTTCCCCATCAATGCCAATATTGATGTTGTTTTTAGTAAGCTTTTTTACATCAATATAAGCTAAGCCCGTAAAACAGCTGAAAAGGAAAATGTCTTTTACTTGATTAAGCCTTTCGATTTGGAATTCCTTATCTGCCATGGTTTGCAGCTCTTCTTCAACAAGAAATACCCTTTCAACTTCTTTTACTTTAGATTTATAGTTAACAAAGGGGTTCTTGTCAATCCATCCATTGGCAATGCAAATCCGAATGATTTTACCAAAGTTTTTGATGTATTTAACAGCGGTGTTATTTGCACACTTCTTCACGCTGCGCAGGTAAAATTCATATTCGGTAACGAACGAGTGATCTATTTTGGTGATATCGATATCTGAAACTTTATACTTCCATTGTAAAAAATCAACTGTGTGTTTAAGTGAGGTTTTGTATCTTTCTAGTGTTCCTGGTGCAAATTCATCATTTAGTAAAGCTTCAACTTTTTTATTGTGGTCCTCAAAAATTGGGACTAACATTCGATTTCGAGTTTCAATGCCAAGCATTTTATTTCTAATATTCTCAAAATTAGCTTCTTGACCATCGTGTATGATTTCTTTTTGAATATCATACACTTTTGCTTTCAAGATATCTAGGTAGGTATTCAAGGCCCTAGCTTCTTCAGAATTGCCTTTCATTTTGCCCTGTTCTGTAGACCATTTAATGGGATCAACATACCTTTTTGTGCTTTGTTCAATGCGTTGTCCGTTTACGGTAACTCTTAAATAAATGGGAACTAACCCATCACTGGTTGATTTGGCTCTCTTTGCGTAAAAGAGAATTGAAATTTTTGTTTGCATCTGTGGTGACCTTTTGCGATTGTAAAATTAGAAATTGAACACACTTGAAACAAGATGTTCAATTACTGAACCCCTTGCTGTACATGTGTTTCGGAAGAATTCGGTTACCCAGATTTATTTTAATTCGGGTACCCGAATTTGCCCCCTCAGAAATGCGAAAAAATGAATGGATTGAAAAGGTGTAAAAACAAAGAAGCCTGTAAATCATACGATTTACAGGCTTTTGATTTGTTTTGTATTGCTACTGGCGGAGAGTTAGGGATTCGAACCCCAGGTCCTGTAACAGACAACAGTTTTCAAGACTGCCGCAATCGACCACTCTGCCAACTCTCCATCTGCGAAAGTAAGGCTATGCTTTATTTTGACCAAATTTTTATGCTTATAAATAAAAAAATCCTACATAAAGGCAGGATTTTTACTGATTATCAAACCAAAATGATTTTAATTGAGAACAATCTTTTGAACCAATTGTCTATTCCCTACCCTTATTTTGATAAAGTAAATAGCAATATTCAAATCAAAATGACTGATTTAATAACCGTATCAGAAATATTCTCAAAACCATAGTTATGCATCACATGCAACACCACAGGAATAATGTATTTAGGATGAGATGTTTTTAATGTTTTTTTGAGGCTATTACTTCTTTATTGGCTCCGAGGTATTCAAACCAGACTTGGTCAAATTAAGCTCTTAATAAGCGAGATTGCTAGGGATTAGAGCTTACGGCTGCTTTAGCAAACTGTGCCAAATTTATTTGTTTGTGCTATGGCTCATGGCCATAACACAAACAATAAACTGAACGTAATGATTATTATTTTCACAACTAAACCAATTCAGACTTTAACAATGCTAACCGATTTAATCTTCAATCGAGAATTCTGAGTTTAGTTTAATACTACTTTTTGAGTCAATGTATTTTCTCCCACCATCATTTTGATGAAGTAAATACCACTGTTTAGTTTCAAGTCAGATTTGTTAATTTGCAACTCATGCTTACCTTCTGATTGCATACCATTGCTTAGTTCAGCAATTTGTTTGCCTGCAATATCAAAAATAGCTACTTCAACATTTTCTTTAGTATTTAGGCTATAAGATAATGTAGCTGATGAGTTAAAAGGGTTTGGATATAAATTGAAACCTAATTGTTCTTTTAATAAGTCGTTGTTGATACTTGAAGCTAAACCAACTTGCACTTCATCCAGGTAGAAGTTATTTCCACCTTCGTATGCCAATTCAATTCTGAATTTAACATTATTGAGTGCTGCACCAGTTGGCAACAAAGCACCATCCAATTTAACTTCTTTCCATTTGCTTTGATCAGCAGGAACAAAATAACTTGTATATGGAATAGGTGAAGTAGCTGAACTACCATTGGTTGCCGTAAATAATGCAGCACCTGAAACTACCTTTTTAGCTGTCCATGATTTACCACAATCAGTAGAATAAGAAACTCTTAACACATCAGGAGATGCAGTAATTGACAATGGTGAGTATGTACCTTGTGCAAATGCATACTTGAATTTGAAGTATGGGGCAGCAGAACCTGACAAGTTGAATGATGGGGAAATAAAATAGAAACTTGTTTGAATAGCACTTGGATTAACAGGCAACATCATGCTATAATTTCCAGAGTATGGAACAGGTGTTCTAACCCAAGTTAATCTAGTTGAAGCATTTTCGTTTTCAAAATACCAACCATTTGATTGGAAGTCATTTAAATAGTCCCAATCTGCTGTATAAGCGTTTTTAGGCAAAGCAGCAGTAGCAGGTAATATGGTAATGTAATTTTTATAAACAGTATCTCTTGAACCTGCTGGTCCTGTAACTTTCAATTTTACATCGTATGTTCCCGGATTGGCATAAGTAATAGCAGGTGTAGTTGTGCTAAGCGCAGAACTGGTTGAAGCCGTGTATGTATTGGGTGTACCTCCGTCAAAAGTCCATTCCGCAGAAGTTATAGTTCCATTATACGAAGTTTGACGGAAAGTAAAAGAGTTATTTGCACATGCAGTAGTTGATGTTGAAACATTGTTTAAAGTAATACCAAATGATGGGATAGGTGTGCAAGGAGTTGCGGCATCTAGAACACCTGTTCTAACTAAATTATCAGCTGACCATAATTGTCTTCTATAGTAATCTAATGAATAGAACATTCTAGCTCTTTGCTCTAATGTAAACATTTTACTAGAACAAGGACCGTCAAAATAATCCATAATATTTTCTTGTTGATCTGGTAAATCAGGATTATCATTTGAACAAGTATTATAAAGAGGTAAACCACATTTATTGCCTCTACCTGTGTTCACTTGATTTGTGCTGTAAGTAAAATAAGTTGGAGGGGTATCAAAAATATTATCACCATTGATATCACAACTATCCCCTTCAAACGGATGAGATAATCCAAACCAATGACCAGCTTCATGAGCACCTGTTCCATCAGCTATGAATTGACCAGCAACTAGCAATATACCATCCGTATTAGCGGGACTGAAGCCAACAGGAAATTGGGCAAAACCACCCACTTGTTTTCCTCCAGACAGAACCGAACTCGCCACCCAAATATTTAGGTATCTTTTGGTATCCCATGAAATCAATTTTTTAATTTCATTCGTTGCATTTGAAGTTTGCTCAGTTTGAGTGCGGGTGATACCTGTGGTACAATTTCCCTGAGGATCTTTTTTTGCTAATCTGAATTCTATGTCACTGCAATCGGCTACGAGATGCTGAAAAATTGGACGAACACTAGCTGCTTTATTACCTTTATAAAAATCGTTCATAAGATTAATAGTAGCCTGCACTTGCGCATCTGAAAGATTTTCTGAGCCATAGTTGTGCATAATATGGATTACAACTGGAATGATATATTTGGGCTGTGCACTTTTTTTAAGAATGTTAGATTTTATTTCATCCTTATGCATTTCGCGGTATTGAGCCCAACCTTGTTCAAATTGGTTTCTTTGTTGAATGTACTCATCTGGGTTGAGGTCTCTCAACGACTGATTATACTGTGTGGTTCCGCATTTAGGAGTTTGTGCACTGGCACCAAGGCAGAACACAATTAAAGCACTTAGAGTAATAATTATATTTTTCATATTTAATTAATTTCAGGTTAGCAAAATAACAATATTTATGTGTATGTCAATATCAAATTCAAATGGGTTGCATCATATTTT
>CANHJJ010000144.1 GCA_947460565.1 Bacteroidota bacterium | reverse complement strand
CCTTCTGATTTAATTTTCGAAACTTCTTCTTTAATCTGTAACCTGATTATTTGAGATACTTCGTTTCCATTTATTAGTTTCATGGCTATATGAATTTTATTGTTTCATTAAACACCAAATTGTTGTAAATGATGGTCTAGGTGCTTGTATTGACCAAGACCATGTTGTTCAGGGCTAAGCTTACCATAAAATGGGTTTGGATGTCTTGTACATTTTGATTCACCACCTTCCGAAAATTCAGTAACAATGGCTTTTAAATTGGCTTTTTCTTTTTCAAAATCCTTAACATCAGTCATCACAAATTTAGGCGCTGTTGGCGAATTCTTTGGCCAAGGCTTATCATTATAATATCCTTTTTTCAGGAATGGTGCCAATAAAATACCAATTAACATTCTTGGTTCATTTATTTTACCTGTAGCAATTTTTAATGGTTCAACACAATGGGCTAACATCTGCGCTGCGTTCATTTTACCCCACAGAGCTTTTGATTCAGGAGTCAGTTTATCTATTCTTAATAAAATTTCTTTGAGTGTTTCTGGTGAGTAAATCGATTTCATTTTTTTATAATTTAAAATTGAACAGTTGTTAAGGAATTTTATTAATCAAGTTTAAGAACAGCCATAAAAGCTGATTGTGGAATTTCAACACTACCAACCTGACGCATACGTTTCTTACCTTCTTTTTGTTTCTCTAACAATTTGCGTTTACGACTAATATCACCACCATAACACTTTGCAGTTACATCTTTTCTTAGGGCACGAATGGTTTCACGAGCAATTACTTTGGTTCCAACCGAAGCTTGAATAGGAATTTCAAATTGATGTCTTGGGATAAGGTCTTTCAATTTTTCACAAATCTTCTTGCCCCAATCATAAGCTCTATCACGGTGAATAATGGCTGACAATGCATCCACTATGTCCTTGTTTAATAAAATATCAAGTTTTACTAAATACGATTCACGGTATTCTATTGGATGATAATCAAATGACGCATAACCTCTAGAAACGGTTTTTAATTTATCAAAGAAATCAAAAACAACCTCTGCAAGTGGTAACTCAAACATCAACTCTATTCTATCCGTTGTTAAATAATTTTGGTTTATTAAAATGCCCCTTTTATTCAAACATAAACTCATAATAGCTCCAATGTATTCAGTTCGAGTGATGATTTGAGCCGAAATAAATGGTTCTTCCAATCTATCAATTCTACTCACATCTGGCAAATCACTTGGGTTGTTAACGATAACCATTTCATCATTGGTCATGTATGCATGGTAACTTACGTTTGGCACAGTAGTGATAACAGTCATTCCAAACTCACGTTCCAATCGCTCTTGGATAATCTCCATATGAAGCATTCCTAAGAAACCACATCTAAAACCGAATCCCAATGCTGCTGAACTTTCAGGTTCAAATGTCAATGAAGCATCATTTAATTGAAGTTTCCCCATTGACTCACGAAGTTCTTCAAAATCTTCGGTATCAACAGGGTAAATACCCGCAAATACCATTGGTTTCACATCCTCAAAACCATCCACACGCTCGGCCGTGGGATTCTCAAGTAATGTGATAGTATCCCCTACTTTTACTTCCTTGGCATCTTTTATACCCGTAATTACATAACCTACATCGCCCGCATGAATAGATTGTTTTTGTTCTTTATTAAGTTTTAAAACACCCACCTCATCTGCAAAATAATCATTGCCCGTTGCCATGAATTTTATCTTGTCATTCTTCGTAATTTTACCATCAATGATCCTATAGTAAGCAATAATTCCTCTAAAAGAATCATACATTGAATCGAAGATAAGTGCCTTTAATGGCGCATCAGGATTTCCTTTAGGAGCCGGAACTCGTTTTACAATAGCTGCTAAAATTTCATGCACACCCGCACCTGTCTTTCCGCTGGCTCGCATGATATCTTCATATTTGCAACCTATCAAATCTATAATTTGGTCGCTCACCTCTTCAGGCATCGAGCTAGGAAGATCTATTTTATTTAATACTGGAATAATTTCCAATCCTTGGTCAATTGCTAGGTATAAGTTTGAGATAGTTTGTGCCTCTATACCTTGACTACTGTCAACAATTAGAAGTGCTCCATCACATGCAGCAATAGAACGAGAAACTTCGTAACTAAAATCAACGTGACCAGGGGTATCAATCAAATTTAAAATATACTTCTGACCATCCAATTCATAATTCATTTGAATGGCATGACTCTTAATCGTTATACCACGTTCCCTTTCCAAATCCATATCATCAAGAAGCTGCGCTTGCATATCTCTCTTGTTAATGGTTTGGGTATATTCTAAAAGTCTGTCTGCTAGCGTTGATTTACCGTGATCAATATGTGCAATGATGCAAAAATTTCTTATGTGTTCCATTTTTTAATATGAGTGCGAATGTAGGCTAAATTAGTAGTTTTTAAAAGCTAGAAAACATAAGTATAAAACAACTGTATATAAAGCTTTTAAACTAATTTTTGGGTCTTAAGGTTTTAATTTTTCGGTTCAATATTTCAGTAGACATTAGCAAATGATGATCTGCTTGTTGATTTAACAAAATTGAACTCATAAACATACCTGCGATAGAAAACGGAAAGAGGTAAAAAGCGCCATCAGGAATTAAATTAATTGGGCCGCGTCTTCTGGACATAGCAAATCTTCTATTATAATAATTTGCAGATGCAAACCAAACCATTGTAATAATTGGAGCTGATGCAAGTGTGGTATAACTTGCTAATTTATAATTTCGATACTTTTTAAACTCAATAAGTGCAAGAGGATTTTCTTGGATAAAAGGTTTGATTTTCCTTCCTAAGAATCCAACAGATTTAAATTCATCGAACTTACTCTCTTTAAAAAAAATTCTTGTAAAGGGAGTGCTATAAACCCCCATATTGTGAAAACTAATTTTCCTATTGTATATAATATTCCCCTTTTTACCCAGTTCTATTTCATATTTCAAGGTATCAGTTTTTTGCCCAAAACTTACTAATGAAAATAAAAGTAACAGACACCAAAGCAATAAACCCTTTGGAAAATATGTGTTTGGCCAATTACTAGAAATATTAATCATGTATATTGAATTCAAATGTACACTATTGTTTTAAAATTTATTAAAACATATGGCATGTGCCCTGAAAATCGAATTAATTAAAACCATGTAAAATAAAAATTTCATACATTATAAAATATTTCTGTTGGCAAAAAAAATAAGGCAAACAATGCTTCCAAGAAATTAATAGAGCACCATCATACAAATTGAAAATTTAATTTACCTTGAAAGTATAAAACTATTGGTACAAGGCAAACTTAATAGAATACCACTAGAAATGAAATTTCAAGTTACATATTCAAGTAATTTAAAACTATGAATAAATTATTTGTGATTGAAAGTGCTAATGGCAGTTTTGGATTCTTAGTATATTAAGTTTCTAATCATTGCATGAGTAAAAGTATATAAGGTATAAAAGCATTTGGATTATCAGACCCATGAAATGTTTTTTCAGCTGGTACATATTGATTGACTACATTTATAGTTGAATCAACAAAATCAAAGTAATCCGAGCATACGAAAATAGGCCCATTGATTATTTAATTTAACTAATCATTGTGAAACAAAGGCTACATTAAAAATCAAGAACACCCAAAATATAATAGCTCCAAAACAATTGGGTTAACTGAAAGCGGAAACGGGTATAAAAAGTTAGCCATAATAGCTTTTGAAGAATTCGATACTAATTTCACTGCTTCACTTGGTATAAAAATTGATTTTATTATAAAATTAGCGGAGTTATTATTTTAAGAAATCATAAACAATAAGATACAAACTATTCATTCTAGATAATCTAACTACAAACTTCATTATTTTATTACTAATCAACATTCATTTGCTCATTCCAATCCTCAGCAATTTCGTCAAGTGTATTATACCAATCTTCTCCAAATTTTCTAACTAATGCATCTTTTAAAAAAGCATAAACAGGAGTCTTGTGCTGCTCTCCCAAAGCACATGCCGCTTTGCAAATATCCCAACGGTGGTAGTTCAAAGCTTCGTACTGCCCAACTTGCGAAATGCGTATAGGATATAAATGACAAGAAATTGGTTTCTTAAAGGTTGTTTTTCTATCTAAAAAAGCTTGCTCCATTCCGCAAGCTAAAATGCCTTGCTTATCAATGTTTGCAAAATTGCAAAGTCCGTTTGGTTGGCAGGTGGTAACAAAATCTCCATCTTTATCTTTTTCATAAAAACCTCTTTGCTCAATATCTTTTAAAGCATCGACTGATAAATAAGGTTTAATATTTTCAAATTGTGATTCAATAATTATCAATTCATCATTATTAAGAGGCGCTCCAGCATCACCCTCAATGCAGCAGGCACCCTTACATTTTTCAATATCACAAATAAAATTTTTCTCTAAAACATCCTCTGAAACCAAGGTATTTTCAATAATTATCATATCACAAAAGTAAGCAGATAACTGAAATGCCAAAAACCTTTTACCTTTGCAAGCAAACAATGGACAAAAAGTTACAAGACATAAGGGCATTTAGTTTGGATGAATTGAAAGATTTTTTCAAAGAAAAGGGTGAGGCTGTTTTTAGAGGTAAGCAAGTATATGAATGGTTGTGGAAGAAATCTTGCAACAGTTTTGATGAAATGAGTAATCTGCCCAAGGCCACAAGAGAATTCTTAAACGAAAATTTTGTAATCAATCATATAAAGGTTGAAGACAAACAAATAAGCAATGATGGAACCATAAAAAGTGGTTTTCGTTTACATGATAAAAATTTGGTAGAAGGTGTTTTGATACCTGCTGATGAAAGAATGACTGCCTGCGTATCATCGCAAGTGGGTTGCAGTTTAACTTGTAAGTTTTGCGCTACAGGAAAACTAAATAGAGAAAGAAATTTAAATCCTGATGAGATATATGACCAAGTGGTGCATATTAGAGATTGGGCAAATACCCATCATAAAAAACCTTTGACAAATATTGTATTTATGGGTATGGGTGAACCACTATTAAACTATAACAATGTATTAGCTGCGATAGATAAAATAACATCACCTGAAGGTCTGGGAATGGCTGCTGATAGAATTACTGTATCTACAGCAGGCATATCAAAGATGATAAAAAAATTAGCCGATGACAAGGTCAGATTTAACTTAGCTTTATCATTGCATGCTGCCACGGATGAAAAACGCAACATGATCATGCCTATTAACGAAAGTAATAGTTTAGAAGTATTATCAGAGGCATTGCAATATTTTAGTAAGAACACAAAAAGCAAAATAACATTTGAATACATTGCCTTCAAAGATTTTAATGATAGTTTAGCTGATGCCAAAAACCTATTAGCATTTTGCAAAAAGATTCCAGCTAAAGTAAACATCATCGAATACAACCCAACTGGTGATGGTGAATTTGAAAAAGCTGAATCAAATAAAATAGATGCATTTAGGGACTACCTAGAAGCGCATAATGTGAGAGCTACCGTTAGGAGAAGCAGAGGTAAGGATATTGATGCTGCTTGCGGTCAGTTGGCAAATAAGAAGCAT
>CANHJJ010000143.1 GCA_947460565.1 Bacteroidota bacterium | reverse complement strand
GCATGTCTTAAGCCTTAATAGCCCAGCGTAACTTAGCAGATCTTGCCCTTGGGTTGCTTGCCACTTCTTCTGCACTTGGCCTAATGGGTTCAGGTGAGATTTCACTGTATATACCTTGTCTATAAAATGCTTGAAAAGCTTTTTTTACCCTACGATCCTCACCTGAGTGAAATGATAAAATGGCTACCCTACCTCCAACTGCTAAAGCATCTGGCAGTTTTTGAAGAAAGGCGTTCAATACCCCGAACTCATCATTTACTTCTATGCGCAATGCTTGAAAAGTTCTTTGACACGACTTCTTAATCATGTCTTTACTTTCTGAGGGAGGAAAAAAATCAAGCGCCCCTTTTATACAATCCTTCAGCTGTGTGGTGGTTTGAATTTTGTTTCCACTTTTAATATTCTTTATGATAGCCTCCGCAATCACATCTGCATAAGGTTCATCTGAATTTTCAATCAATATTTCTTCCAAGCGTTGTTGCGAAATATTTTCTAACAACCTTGCTGCGGATTTTCCGTTTTGTGGGTTCAATCTTAAATCCAATGGTCCATCTACTTTTAATGAAAATCCCCTATCTGGGTTATCAATTTGCATTGATGAAACACCTAAATCTGCCAATACAAAATTCAACAATCCCGCTTCTTCAACAATCAAATCTATACCCGCAAAATTCATTTTCTTAATCACAATATCTGCTTCTCCAAAACCCTGCTTCTCCAGTCTTTCTTTGGTTCTTGGCAATTCTAGCGGGTCTACATCTGTGGCATATAATTTACCTTTGTGGCTTAGTACCTTTAGAATTTCTAAACTATGTCCACCATAACCAAGGGTAGCATCCATACCTATTTGGCCCGGTTGCACTTTAAGAAAATCCATGATTTCATTAACACAGATTGACCGATGCATTCCTGCTGGGGTATAGCCTTTCTGTAACACTTTTTCAATATCTTCAGCATAAAGTTCAGGTTGTAATTCCTTATATTTCTCTTTGAAAGTCTTTGGGTGGGTTCCCTTATATCGCACTCTGCGAGGTGGCTTAGAATCTGGATTCTCCATGTTACAAAATTAATGAATTAATGATAATTATGTTTTCAAGAAGATGTCTTTACAAAAACTTGCCAATAGCGGCCATTTTATTTTCTGTTTCCAACCATTCTTTTTCAGGAACGGATGAAGATGTAATGCCTGCACCTGCAAATTGATTTATCTGCTTCTCGAAAATCTGGGCACAACGTATATTCACATACAAATGTGTTTGTTCTTCAAGATTCAATAGTCCAACAAAACCACTATACAACTGCCTTTCCATTCCCTCCATTTTCATAATAAAATGATATGCCACATCTTGCGGAAGGCCACATACAGCAGGGGTTGGATTCAATTGAGACAATACCTCTCCTACTGAGTTTTGCTCTGGCTTTAATATAGCTGTGAAAGTTGATTTCAGGTGTCTTAATTCTCCAGAACTTATGGTTTCAGTTTGGCTTTTTTCAAGGGCTTCGGAATAAGGCAACAAGGTTTCATAGATAAAATCTTCAACCCATTGCTGCTCTTTTATCTCCTTATCAGTCCATGTACTTGATTGCTCGTTGGCTAATGTACCTGCCAATGCTACGGTTGTCAATACCTTATTTTGATGATGCAATAACAACTCAGGACTTGCACCTATCCATGTACCTGTTATTTCAGAAGTAAGCAAATAAGTAAAGGCAGATGAATAGTTTTGAGTAAGTTTATCAAACAAGTCAAAAGCATTGAAATCATTAGGCTTATCAATGTTTTTAACCCTTGCAGCTACAAACTTATGTATATCTGAATGCGAGATTAAGGTGTCAACTGCATGTTGCACATAATTGATATACTCAGACCTGGTTCCACTTTCTTGTGGATCATTGTGATATTTTAAATCAAATGTCTCTCCTGTCCATTCATTTATTTCATCTGGTTTTATTACAAAGGCTCTGTTTTGTTGTGCAAAAGGCGAGATAACAAAACGCGTTTGTTTATCAGCAAAGTCAATACTTTCCAAATCAGCACTTATCTGCCCTTTGATAAAATAAATTTTATCCGACTTTGGAAGTTTGAACAAAGCAAAGGCCTGCATCTACAAATACTATTTAAAAGGGGTGCTAGGCTTTGGTATTACAGACATGGTCAAGCGACTAATACAGCATAGCTTACCCTCATCATCCGTAATTTTTATCTCCCATACTTGGGTGGTTTTGCCCAAATGATAAGGTGTGGCTTTGCCATATACCCAACCTTTGTGAGCCGAGCGAATATGATTGGCATTGATATCTAAACCTACTGCCACAAACTGCTCTCTATCTATACAGATGTTAGCAGCCAAGCTGCCCACTGTTTCTGCCAATACACAAAAGGCACCACCGTTTACCACGCCCAAAGGCTGAATGGTTCTATGGTCAACGGGCATACGTGCCAATAAAAAATCTTCACCAATCTCGATAAACTCAATGCCCATCCACTCACTACAAGTGTTGCGGTTGCGTTCCATCATGGCTTCAAGGGTAACACCCTCCAACTTAAATATACTCATGTTTATATTTCTTCTGTTTGAATATCATATAAGGTATGAATGGTCTTGCCCGACACATTAATTACCATATTTTTAATGGTATCTCTTAACTCAGCAATATTTATTTTCTTTTCAGCCGATAGGAAAATAACAGGTGTATTTTCTTTAGCCATCCAAGTTCTTTTTAATCTATCAATGTAAGGCTCTTCATTGCCAAATTCATCAAAATCTATCTCAAGCGGCTCCTTTAAGTTATCAATTTTATTGAAGATAATGAGCGTGGGTTTATCTCCCGCTTTTATTTCTTGAAGGGTTTTATTCACCACCAAAATTTGTTCTTCAAAGTTTGGATGACTCACATCTACCACATGCAATAACACATCTGCTTCTCTGATTTCATCCAAGGTCGACTTAAAACATTCAACCAGTTGATGAGGTAATTTTCTAATAAAACCAACCGTATCACTTAGCAGAAAAGGGATGTTATCAAACACCACTTTTCTAACGGTTGAATCCAATGTCGCAAATAGCTTATCTTCAGCAAAGACGTTGGATTTGCTCAATAAATTCATGATTGTTGATTTGCCCACATTGGTATATCCCACCAAGGCCACACGCACCTTTTCATCTCTGTTTTTTCTGCGCGTTTCGGCTTGCTTGTCTACCACATCCAAGCGTTCTTTCAACTTGGTAATGATACCACGCAATGCCCTTCTATCTGTTTCGATTTCGGATTCACCTGGACCTCTTGTGCCAATACCCCCGGCATGTTTTGTTAAGTGTCCCCACATACGAGTCAAACGAGGTAATAGGTACTGTGCTTGTGCCAATTCAACTTGGAATTTTGATTGTGCAGAACGAGCCCTGCTAGCAAAAATATCTAAGATAAGATTGCTGCGGTCGAGGATTTTGCATTTTATATTGTGTTCAAGGTTTCGGATTTGTGAGGGCGATAATTCATCATCAAAAATCACCATATCAATTTCATGGGCTTGCACATATTCTACTACTTCTTCTAATTTTCCTTCACCAATAAAAGTACGTGGGTTTGGATAGGGTAGTCGTTGCATGAATTTTTTAGCCACCACTGCACCGGCAGTATGAGCCAAAAAAGCCAATTCGTCTAAGTATTCTTCGGCTTGTTCAATTTTCTGTCCTTGCAGATTAACACCCACCAATACGGCTTTCTCTTGTTTCTTCTGGGTATCGTATAATTTGGGCATCCTATGGTTCTATATCTATTGTGTTTTGTGCTTACAATAATATGAATAAATAAGCGAACACAAAATGGGTAATATCATGGAGTTTATACACCTGAAGGCATTCAGGAATTGAGGACTATTATCCTATGATGGATGTTATATATAGGCGGATTGCAAATCCGCAGTTATTGGCTTCGGGATTGCAAATCCCGAAGAGCAACGCCAAAAGACTTGCTTACCCTAAAGGGGTAAAATAATCATAGCCGTAGGTGAAACCTACGGCATAATGGCAAAAACAATACATAACCCTGAAGGGGTTCAACATCTAAAATCATGTTCTTGATAATACCAACCGAAGGCAGAATCAAAACAACAGCATAAAAAAGCCAATCATCACTGATTGGCTTTTCAAATTAAACTAAATTCATTTTTATTCTTTTGCCTATTTCTTCAATATCGGCTCTGAATTTTTTGTCTGTTTCAATTAAATCATTTACCGTTTGGCAAGCATGAATAACTGTTGAGTGATCTCGACCTCCAAAGTGCATTCCGATGGTTTTAAGCGATGATTTGGTTAAATCCTTAGCATAAAACATACTGATTTGACGGGCTTGTACAATCTCACGTTTACGAGTTTTTGATTTTACATGCTCCACTGGAATTTGGAAATAATCGCAAACCAGTTTTTGTATAAACTCAATCGAAATTTCGCGTGAACTGTTTTTAACAAAATTTTTAAGGATTTGCTTAGCCAAATCAATGGTCACCTCTTTGCGGTTAAGCGAAGCTTGTGCCAATAAACTTACCAAAGCACCTTGTAATTCGCGCACATTGGTATTGATGTTATGTGCTACATATTCTACCACATCTTTATGAAGGTTGATACCATCATTGTACATCATGTGCTCAAGTATGGCTTGGCGTGTTTCAAAATCAGGCACTTGAATATCTGCTGAAAGTCCCCATTTGAAGCGACTTAACAAGCGCTCGTCCATTCCTTTTAGGTCTTTAGGCGCTCTATCGCTAGTTAATATAAGTTGTTTACCTTGTTGGTGAAGGTGATTGAAAATAGTAAAGAAAATCTCTTGTGTTTTTTGTTTGTTTTCTAAAAACTGAACATCATCCACTATCAACACATCTACTTGTTGGTAGAAGTTTAAGAAATCTTGGTTTGAGTTATTTTTAACCGAATCAACAAATTGGTTGGTAAACTTTTCGATAGGCACATACAGCACAATTTTGTTTTTGCTGTTTTGCTTAATCATGTTACCAATGGCTTGCACCAAATGGGTTTTACCCATACCCGTTTCGCTAAAAATCATTAAAGGGTTAAACGAAGTTCCACCTGGCTTAGCTGCTACAGATAAACCTGCAGCGCGCGCCAATCTGTTACAATCTCCTTCAATGAAATTATCAAAAGTAAGATTAGAGTTTAGGTTTGAGTCGATATTTACCTTTTTTAATCCCGGAATAATAAATGGGTTTTTGATACCTGGGTTAAGGTTTAAAGGCACACCAATGTTTTGGCTATCCGATTTGGCATTGTTGCTACCCGGTAAGTTCATTACATAAGGTGCTGAGTTGGATGTAGCGTTTTCTACTATTATATTATACTCTAAACGAGAGCCTGCTCCTAATTCTTGTTTTAAAGCTCTTTTCAACAATGTAACATAATGTTCTTCCAACCATTCGTAAAAGAATTGACTAGGAACTTGTATTGTTAATACTTTGTTATCTAATTTGATTGATTTGATGGGTTCAAACCATGTTTTAAAACTTTGAGGTGGAACATTGTCCTGTATTATCTTGACAATATTGTTCCAAACTCCTTCACATGTCTTTTCGCTCATAACTTT
>CANHJJ010000142.1 GCA_947460565.1 Bacteroidota bacterium | reverse complement strand
TAGTTTGGCTTCTGTTTTAGATTTGTCATGGGTTGACTATTTAGCAAAAGAGAAACCATATATGACAGGTGCCCAATTGCAAGATTTAAAAGCCAAAGGATTTTACTTGGGTGGTCACACTGTCCATCACCCCGAATTATGGAAACTGAGCAACGAGGAGGCGGTTTCAGAAACATATAGATCTGCTAAGTTTATGATGGACACTTATGGATTACCTTTTAGTAGTTTTGCTTTTCCATTCACGGATGTGCAAATAAAAAATCAATTTTTTGAAGGGGTGCAACAAGCAGGAGGAATAGATTTGATGTTTGGCTCTCAGAAACTAAAAAGAGATATTCAACCCAATACCCTACAAAGGTTTGATGGTGATAACAGTTTGATAGAAATGGATGTTTATATCAAAGCATTATTGGCATTTCAATGGATGAATAAACTTAGAGGCAAAACAATTTTTACAAGATCATAATCACAAATTCACCAAACAAATTTATCATTACAACATGAAAAGAACGATATTTTATTCTTCGCTTTTCTTGATCATGTTATCTCTTCTAACCGCTTGTAAAAGTGGCTCAGGAAATAACTCGGACAGAAAACATGCTTTCTATTTTTGGACGGGTAATTTTATTTTTAATTCAACCGATTCCTTAAATTTAGCCAAAACCGATACCGAAAAGATTTATGTAAAACTCTTCGAAGTGGTGTTTGAAGATGGTAAGCCTCAACCTTCTTCGGCTGTTTATTTCAACGATCCTGTTCCATCTCATTTAGAAATGGTGCCCACGGTTTTTATTACCAATGAAACTTTCAAAGGTATTGATAGCACAGGTATTGATACACTTAGTCAAAATGTATTTTTGCGATTGAAATTGCAATTAACAGGCATGAAATTGTGGAACAATACAGAGGAGATTCAGTTTGACTGCGATTGGAATGAGTCGACAAGGGATAAGTATTTTTATTTTTTACAGTTGATGAAAAATAAGATGAATAAAATTACCCTTTCATGCACCATCCGATTATACCAATACAAATATTATAAGAAAGCTGGTGTTCCCCCTGTTGACAAGGGTTTGCTGATGTGCTATAATGTGAATGATTTAAGAAATCCTAATAATGAAAACTCTATTTTCAATAAAACCGATGTGATGAGTTATGTGAAAGATATTTCATACCCATTGAATTTTGATTTGGCTCTTCCGGTTTTCAGTTGGGCTGTAAGGTTTAGAGAAGGCTATTTTGATGGCTTGATGAACCAATTTACCAATGCATATATAAAATCAGATACATCCTTTGTGAAACTTGATAAAGAGAACACTTATAAGTGCTTGCATGATGGATATTACAAAGATTTTTATGTCCAAAAAGGTGAGGTAATTAAAATTGAAGAACCCAATATTGATGATGTGATAGAGGTGAAGAACTACCTTGCCAATACCAATCCTGATAAGATGAAAGACATCACCTTGTTTAGTTATAGCCAACAAACCATTGATAAATTAACTCATGAAAAGTTACTTGAAATATACCGTACTGATAAGTAGTATTTTATTACTTCTTTTGAGTAAAAAAATCGTTACTGCTTGTGCCGATTATTATGATTATTGGACTGAAAATACCTTAGGTGTTTTTCAACCCAATGCGGTTAACAACCATGAGAAAAATGAAACCTATTATTTGACGGCAAATTTTTTGAATGGCGATGTCAATAATAACAATGATGGCAAAGAGCTAAAAGCGGCCTTTAACCAAAGTGTTGAGGATTGGTATTTGCATTTGAATAAGGCTGTTCAACGCGAGGCCATCGCTAAGTTCTTAGACGAGTCAAAGGCATTACCTATTGATTTTGAATTGAAGCCTGACAATACCAATTTTATGGCTAGCTATTATGCTTCAGAGCCACTTATTCAGTATTTGAATAAGCAGAATAGCATGGATGAACTTAATTATTTAATCATAGCCAAATGTACTGAAGCCCCTGAAACAAAAGAGGAAAATCCTTGGACAAGTTTCTATTATGATTATTATAATTTAAATGAATCAACAGGTGCTAAGATAGATTCGGTGCAGCTTGTTAGTGCTATTGGCAAAGCATTAAAAAATGCTAAGGATGAATTCTTCATTCAACGTTATGCTTTTCAATTGATGCGCTATTATAGATACAATGGAGGCTACACAAATACCATTGATTTATATAATCAATATTTTTCTAATAAGCCCGATAGCTATTTAAGGAATTGGGCTATGAACTATTTTTCGGATGCCTTGGTGGCAACTGAGAAATATGCCGAAGCATCTTATTATGCTAGTATTTTGTTTGACAAAGCTGCTGAGAAAAACAAAAGAGCATATAGCAAATTCGCTGGTTATGAGAAATTGGAAGATGTATTAAAGTTTTGTAAAAACGACCACGAACGGGCCATGGTGCATGTGATATCAGCGTTTAAGGCTTTTCGACCAAGTGTATCTGTGTTGCATAACATATATAAACTTGATCCTGAGAATAGCTATTTACAAGATTTGATAGTAAGAGAAATCAATAAGCTGGATGGCGATTTGCTGCCAGAGCAAAACACTTATTTTTCTTATGATTATGATGATGCAGAGAAGGCAGCCAAAGAAAAGGGAAGTAAATCGCTGATTGATTTTGTTAAAACCTTGTATAATAAGAATGATGCACAAAAACCTTTTTATACATTATGCATGGCACATCTATCCTTGCTTTCTAAGAATTATGAAGCAACAAAAGGTTATTTGCAAGAAGTAAAAGGCAACAAAGATGTATGTTCAGCCCAACAGCTGCAGTGGCTTATTACCCAAACTTTGCTCATGAGTCAAAATGAGGATTTGCGCACAGAAAATGGCAAAAATACCTTGGCAGAATGGTTAAGCAAATTGATAGAACAAAAGGCTGCTATTTACAATGAAGGTCGTACCATGGATGTGATGCATGCTGTTATTGCCAATAAATTTATTTCGCAATTGGACAACGCCCATGCCTACCTATTTAGGTTGCAATTGAGAGACGATTGGGATGTACAAAGATTCTTGAATGAAAACATCAGACCTGAAGACATAGATACCATTTTAACCATTATCGAAAAGCCTAGCAATCGTTTAGATCTCATGTTGAAAGGCTATGTATCTATTGACAAGGCCATGTTAAATAAAGTGCAGGGTTCGCTGTATATGCGCCAAAACAAACCTGAACTTGCTTTGCAAAGTTTTGCAAAATTGAACGAGCCTAAAATCAATATGAATTTGGATGCACTGCAAACCGAGCCTGATGGTCCTGCTTTCCATGTTTACAATTACACCGATACACCTTATAGTAAAAAGGCTTTACAGTATAGCCATTATGACTTTGTAAATCAAATACTAAAGCTAAAGGCTGATCTTAAAAACAACAGAGGCGACAAAGCAAGTAACTATTATAAATTGGCTAGCCTATACATGGAAATGAGTTTTTATGGTAGGGCTTATTCTATTCTACAATACAATGGCAATTGGACTTGGTATGAATATGAAAATGCAGCAGAAGACAAACAAAGAGGCACTTATGCCGACCATTATTATGGCTGCTTGTGGGCATTGCCATACTACAGATTGGCCTTAAAACATAGCCACAACAAAGAGTTATCTGCTAAGTGTACCTATGCTTTATTCAGAGCCAACCGCCACTGGCAGCGTTACGCCAAAAGCACTTCTGATAAAGACATAGACTACTTGTACCAATTGCACGATAAATACAAAAACACCGAGTACTATAAAATTAAAGAATGTTGGGGCTTAAGTGCCTACGTGGCTGAGTTAAGAAACCCAGGGGCTAAGAAGGAGTAACAGGTTGAAGTAATATGTTGTGGTTGGGAGGGAATCAGCACTCGCTCGCATCCTGCGAGTGAGTCTATTGATAAGCCTCTGGCTGATGTGATTACTCCTTTATAAATAAATTTTGAGTTAGGTTTAATTGTCTTTTCAGCACTCGCTCGCATCTTGCGAGTGAGGCTATCGATAAGCCTCTGGCAGGTAAGTCTCGCATCCTGCGAGTGAGTCTATTGATAAGCCTCTGGCTGATGTGATTATTCCTTTATAAATAAATTTTGAGTTAGGTTTAATTGTCTTTGCGTGATTGTAATAATGTAAACTCCATTAGGCAAATCCGAAATATTAATTGTGTTTGTGTTTTTTATGATGATTAAAACTTGTCCAAGTAGATTGCTTATTGAGACTTCGCTTATCTCGTTTTGAGAAATATTTACGTTTAATTCTGACTTAGCTGGATTTGGGTAAATGTAAATTTTGTTATTTAAATTTTCAACATTTAGTCCAAGAGAAACCGAACATAAATTATGAGTTCCTAATTGATTTCTAAAAGGGCTGTTTATCATTATAGTTCGCATTCTTGTAGTTTGGTCGGTAGTAAACATATATTTGTAAGGGTCCCAAGGATAATCCATATAATTCATAAACATTTCTCCATCTGGAGCGTTTGTGGGACTGCTACACGAACCAACATTTAATGGGTATGATGATGGTGCTCCAGTATTTTGTGCTGCTGCTGGTGGCGTATCGTCACAGTAATCCGTGACACATGCCCCATCACCCCAAATATGCCTGAGTCCCAAATAATGTCCAACCTCATGAGTAAGTGTTCTACCTTCAACCTGAGGAGAACCATAAATACCACTTGGATATAAATTGTTAGAGCCAATTACTTTCGCAAAACACCAAATACCATCAGTTGAATCGGTCGAATTATCAGGTATGCCCAATAAGCCACTTAAAGGAGGAACAGATGATACTCCAGTATAGTTTAGTGCGTTGTTTTTATCTGTAATCCAAACATTAAGATATTTAGTTACATCCCAAATCGTCTGGGGCTTAAGAATAGCGTCAAGATAAGATTTCATGGCGGCTTGATTAGAATAATTACTTGGACTTGGTAAATTCATGGACAGGTAATTAATTCTATTTATTCCCGGTTCATGCAATAAATTACCACTCGTATCTTTTGTTGCTAAACAAAATTGAATGCCTACGTCAGCTATTTTAACCCTACCTTTACTATCAATACTAGCAGGTAGTATTGATTGATTGATTACCCAATTAACAAAAGCATTTGACGGATAATTGGAGGAATTATAACCATTACCACTAAAGTCTTGATTTAAAACAGTTATTTGAGAATTGATTTGACCTTGTGAAATATTAGGGAAAGTTCCAATAGTTTGTCCGCTATGAATTACATGAAATATAATTGGAATTGTATAAACTGTTGAAGATTGACTTTGGCTTTTTTGGATAGTTTTATATTCCGAAATTAATTTTTGAAACTCATTTTCCCATTTTTCACTGGGCACTGCAGTTTCGCATGATTGATTTTCTTGTTGAGCGTGAATTATTATTCCAAAAAGTAATAACGAAATCGTGGTAACTATCTTTTTCATCATATTTTCTAATTTTAATGTTTGATGCTCAAAATTGTCAAAGGTTTATTAGATGTATTGTCACTCTGTAAGCTTGCAGGTTAATCGTATATAACCCTTCAAACACTCGAGCGGATCTCAGCACTCGCTCGCATCTTGCGAGTGAGGCTATTGAT
>CANHJJ010000141.1 GCA_947460565.1 Bacteroidota bacterium | reverse complement strand
TAAAAGTGTTGAAGCTCCATATTTTTTTTGAGACTGAATATCCGCAAACTTACCACCAAGATCGGCAAGACTTTTAACAACTCCAGTACCAGCTATTTCAGATTTTGGTTCATTCCAAAAATCATAAATTACATCAAAAATGCTCTTTACTTCTTTGTTCTCAACCTTTTTTTCACCGTTTATCTTTTCATTCAATAAATAAGCTGTACAAGCCTTTAAGGAATCATCTTCTGGAAGATTATCAATATAAACATCAATTAACTTTGTGTCCTCCATATTATCAATAGGAATGTCATTGGCTTCTAATAAATCAACAAACGAATCTTTTTCGGTTGCTAAAATATTAGCCATTTGTTGCATAATCAAACTATGATTTTCTTGCAATTCCATATTCGGACAATCAAAAATAATTATTTAAGTAATTTGTATTTCTTGATTAACCATATTGCCCCAAAAGCAACTACAGCACCAATTATTACAGATTTCAACATATTTCCTTTAGATGAATCGTCACCAGAGAAATTCATTTTTGGTTCACCAGAACTTAAATCAACCATTACGTTTCTATCATCACCATAATAAAAAACATCGTCTTGAGCTGGTAATGTTGCCGAAGTTTCAACAACTACACCTGGATCATTATAGGAAGTGTCCCAATCAGACAGCTCATAATCACCTTGCATAGAAGACATAGGATTCATTCCTCTACCTTGATGAAGTCTTAATCTAGCTTTTCTAGCTTGAGATTTTGAACGATTTATTAAAGCAACTCTTGAAGGATAAGATTCGCCATCCGCACCAGAGAAATTCTCTAATTGTCCTTCAAGCTCATTTACCCTATTCATTCGTTTTACAATTTCAGCATTGTATTTTTCTGGAGAAACACCTTGTTTTGCAGCAGTATCTCTTTTTTGTTTCAATCTGTCAATAAACTCATTGTTCCATTCAATCTTCATACAAACTTCTTGTACTACAGCACCTAAACTATTTGGTTTTTTAGTCATTGGTTTTTTAGAAGTTGTTTTACCAGTAGCCTCTGAAATAAATCCAGAATCTTCTGAATCATATTCTTCTTCGGTAGTACCAGTTTCTTCTTCATACATAGGAGCAGAATCATCTTGATAACCCTCTTCTAGTTCAGATTGATTTTCGTATGCTTGAGGAGTCTCATATTCGTTTTCATATCCAGATCCTTCATCTTCATATCCAGCATTTGTTTCTTCTGAATAATCTTCTTCTGGATATAAACTATCTCTGTAAATATCTTGTTCTGTTTCGTAATTTTCTCTTTCAGCACCTCTTTGTGAACGTATATCTTTCCTTCCTTGTCTTCCAAGTTCACGGTCTTCTTTCATTGCAATTCTTTCACCTCTACGGCTCATTCTTGCACCTTGTTGATCAGCTCTTACAGCTTGTCTTTGAGCTTTTCGTGTAGCTCTTCTACCAATTCTAGCTTCTTGTCTTCCACCTTTTCTTGCTTGTTTTACTTCTTGCTTGTCAGAAATACGAGTTAATTTTCTCGCTTTTCTTCTAGCTCTTCCTTTTCCTTTTAAATTAGAAAAGTCTTCCCCAAGAAAGGCTTGTTCAAAAGTTGCTACTTGAGGAGAAACTTGTGAAACAGATGCACCGCCTTGGACTTGAATAGTTACGCTATTTTCCATATTATTTGTTTTCAAAAGTTATTGGTTGACTTTTATTAACTTGTTTTGCTATCATATAACCGCCAATAGCAGAAATACCAGCTACAACAAATGCTGTTTTACCAGATTTTCCCATTTTTTTTGCAATGGCATATCCCAATACACCAGCAAGTACACTATACATAACATAGTTAGTGCTTAGTTTTTTCTCACTTGGAAGTGTTATAGTTGAATCGTTTCCGTTCATATTTTCTTTATTTTCGTGTAAATTTTTTGCGTACAAAATAATTCCATCTTTGTCTTGAAAAATTCTATAGGTAAATGGTTTACCTCGTCTTAATCCTTCAATATTTTTAAAATCACCTTTTAATTTTGTTCCTTTAGAAATTAACTTGTCTGTTTCAGTAAAATTTCTATGCTCATTATTAGGTAATAATATTGCCGTATCTTCCAGGACAATTACTTCATTCATACACTTTTTTTGTTAATAATTATCATTGCGAATATAGTGATAATTCCTAATACCCCCAATACTGCAACTGTATTATCATTTTTTATTGTTGGTTGGGTATTTGTTGATTGACCATCAAAACCACTACAACCGCAAGAACAAGATTTGTTTCCATCCATATAAGACATAGTTGTTTCTAATTGACAAGTACAAGGTTTTTTTGGTTCTTCTTCTACTTTAATTTCTGGAGAATCAACTTGCATCGGAGTTTCTGGAACTGAAAGGTTTTTAAGAATGAAATCTTTGTGAGGATGAATTTCTGCTAATTCTTTTTCCAGAACTTTTTTATCATCAGCGTTTTTATAAATTTTAGTCAATTTATATTCTAAATCTTCGTGATTAAGTGCATCTGGCTCATTATATTTTTTTAAAAGCCTTCTTGCATCTCCAGTCGAAGCATTAGCTATTACCCCCATAAGAGTAATGTCTTTTTTTAGACTATTTGTTTTTTGTGTTGAAGGTTTTCTCATATTTATCTTTTAAGCAAAAAAAGGCAAAAGCATAATGCTCTTGCCTTTTCAAGTTTATAGTGACTTTATTATTTCTTTACAACATTAGCACTAGCACCCCCAGTAATGATATTAACTCTTGCAGAGTTTTTACCACTTAATTGAGGAGCAACAGCCGTGTTCAAAGATTGACCACCATTCAATACCGCCTTACCAGACAAGATTGCAACTGGGAACATTGAAATTACCAAAACTGCGTTAGCTAGAAGAGGGAAAGTAATTTGCGTATTGGCATCAATAGTAATTACTTTTGTTACATCTAGGATATCAGATTGGAACTGATATGCGTCACGCAAAATTGATAAGTTCAACGGAGTTGAATATTGCTTACCATTCGCATCGAAATGTGAAAGAGTCATTGTTTGAGACAACTGACCAGCAGTAGTTGACTGAAACCTCCATTTACCGATTTTAAAGTTTTTAGTTGCAGTTTGACCTAACAAAGCTAAGTAAGAAGATCCTTGCAAGTTTAAAGGAGTAACACCGGCAGGGTTACCAAAAGTAGCCGATTGGAAGTTGTTGTTGTAACCAAATAATACCGCAGTAACAGTAAATGCGTTACCATTAGTATATTGGATAACGTAAGGATCAGATACATTAACGTCACCAGCACCGCCAGTAGCATAGTCAAATGCACTTTCTCCTTCCATTGAGTCATAATCGTCAAATGCAGAAAGATCGCCTTCAAAATAGTCCATACCATCGTACCCAGACATATTTTCAGCAACTCTCATATAATTGTTGATTTCTTTTTCAAAAGAGTTCATTTTCGTTTAAATTAAAAAGTTAAAAAATATATTTATTAATCAATAAAATTGATTAATGCACCACCAACAGATGATACTATTTGTTTTCTTTAACTAGCATACAAAATCTACATTGGTAGATAGCATACTTCGTCTAAACAATAAAAGACATTTTCTTATCCAAAAGGATAATAGTAATTAAGCTGCCTTAGTTAATTTAGGCGCAACTACTTTTTGGTGAACAGCTAATCCTACCATAATTAATCCAAGTACGATTACTGCATCTGCTACGTTCAAAGTTGGTTTAAACATCGTTAAATATTTTATTGTTAGTAATGAGTTCAAATTTACAATAACAATATATTTAATGATATATTAATTAAATGCAAATATTTGTTCATTAACTAACTTATATAGCCTATCTAATTGAAAATAAGCACTTTAAACATAACAATAATAAACAATTAATAAATAATACTAATTATCAAAATTGATTTATTTATTGAGGAAAAAGATATTAATGAGGATTTAATATCAAATTTTAAATTTTTTAAAGAGCAATAGCTAGATATTATATTTATTTCTTCTTGAGAAAATTCATCTTTTATTATAGAAATAACTCCTTGAATATCATTGAAATAAATTTCAAATGATTCATTTAAACAGTCTTTTAAATCTTGAATTATTTCTTTAGAAACATCACTTTCAAAATACACTTGGTAATAAAGAGGATCTGAATGTTTTAAGAATTTTTTATTACTTATTATTTTTTTTATTTTTTTCTGATATTCTTCCTCTGATAAATAAATATGATTTTTATATTCTGATAATTTCAAAAAATATGTTTTAGCAAGATATAGATTAATATATCCAGACTTTTTTATTCTTTCTGAATAATTTCTTAAAGCTAATTTACCATCTAATTCTGCATCGAAACCTCCAATATTTTCTATTTGATTTTTTGAGAAAAAAATATTTTCATTTATTATTTCAGGTAAGTAACATTCAACCAGTTCATCCGATTTAGTAAAGGCATAGTTTATGTCTTTTGAATTTTCAGAAATAGAAAAAACTCCAGAGTTCAAAATTCTTTTATACTCAAAAATTAAATTACTTCCCCAATTATTTTCGTAAAAACCATAGGAATTTATTACAAAGTAATATTGATTCCTGGTTAAACAAATCAATTGATTTAAACATTCTCCTAATGGATAAACATTGTCGGAACTTCCTATAAATTTATTTGAGTATTTTTTTAAAGTTTCTAATTCGGTAATATTTGAAGATCCATTGTTGAAAATCAAAAGTTCATAAGAAGTTCCAGCATTTTTTAAATTGGATATGATTAAATCAGAATACTTGAAGTCTTCTTTAACAACAAGTAAAACAGATATAATTTCCATTTATTTGTTTTCTGAAAGTAATTTTTTCAATGTTGAATACAAATGAATTTTTGCTTCATAGTTTTCTTTGAAATCAAAACTTTTATATTTTGATATTTCTTCAATAATTTTTTCGTCTTTTGATTTTTTTGCTTGAGACAAAACATCTTCAAAAGATATAGATACTTCATTTAAGTTGTCAGAATAAAATTTATATAACTCTTTGAATTTTGTTTCTCTATCATTCAAGTCTTTGAAAGCATTTGCCAAATCCTTATTTGTTAAAAATATTTTTATTTCAATTTCATTTTTTTCATATTCCGATAAAGAATCTTTATTTTCCCCAATAAGTTTTTTTCTCTTTTGATAAAGTTCAATTACTATTTTCAAATTTGATATTGATTCTTTTAAATTTGATAAATATGGAAATTTATCCATCTGCATTTTCATAATTTTTGTTGACATTCTTATTTGTTTTTTATGTTAATTATACTTGATATTATACTAAATGGTAAAACCATAAGTAATACAATTGCCATTCCTATAGAATAAAGAGTAAGTTCTTTAAACCACCTTTTAAAATCTTTTAGAATAGCATTTTTATCTGGTCTTAGAAAAATAAGGCTTAATCCTAACAAATCCAGAAATAACCAAAATATTAAGAATAATTTAATTGTTACCATAATAAAGTTTTAAATATTGTTTTGTTAAACCAGATACAGCATCTTCTTTTGAACAATTATTCATTTCAATAAATTCTTTTAGGTATTTCTTATTCGCATTGACATATTGTTGACAAGCATATTCAAATTCTTCCATAG
>CANHJJ010000140.1 GCA_947460565.1 Bacteroidota bacterium | reverse complement strand
ATTCCCCCTACAATGTATGAAATACCTATAGTCAATGCACTTTGGCGAGCTCTATTGATATCTGGTTTTTCAAGGCCTAACTCAAAACGCATCATAAAGTTTACCCATTTGTCTTTGTCTTTGGCTAATTCTTCTACAATTAAATGTTGTGATTCGGGACTTAATCCATATTCTTCAAAAACCTCACGCACTTCTTCACGCTCTTTTTCAGGAAAAAGCTCTACTTCTTCATATTCTCTATTAAGTTCACTATCGTAATGATCTATTTCTGTTTTACCTGCCAAATAGCCTCCAAGCCCCATAGCTATGGATCCTGCAATAATTTCAGCCATACCTGCAGTAACGATAATTCCGTTTCCTTGGGCTGCACCTGTAAGACCAGCTGCTAGAGCAAAAGGAACGGTTAGTCCATCGCTCATGCCAATTACGATATCGCGAACAATTTCGCTACCTCCAAAATGTTTTTCTTCGTGACTCATGATTATCCTATAAATTCAATTTTACGATGACTACCATCGCAGAAAGGTTTGTTTGCCGAGGCTCCACAACGACAAAATGCAGTTGTTTTTTCTTTGTTTTCAATTCTTCCATCTGCATGTTTAATATCAATTCGACCGATAACCATGAGTGGTCCGTTTGGATTAACTATAACATTGCAATCTGAGTTGGGTTTGGTTTCTTCCATGGGTGTTTGGTTTTTTTATAATATCTTAATGCCTTAAGGGTATTTGTTAATTTGATCTTTGAAGTTTTTAGAATTTAATGAATCAAGTTTGATTCCAGGTTTTTCGTTGGGGGATGAAAACTTCGGATAATCCTTTCCAATAATCTGTAGAATGGGAAAATTGCACTGTTTTCCAGACTACTATTTTTTCTTCATTTGAATTATGTTTGGTGATGCCATTCATGTTTAAAACGATAATAAATCAAAATTAGAATTTTAATTGATACTTGCAACCAAAAAGCTATAAGCTAAGCGAAATATATTTTTTGTTTGATAGGGCATTGGTAAGAAAAATACTTTCCGCATTAAGTAAATCTTCCATTTTACAAGCCTTTTCAATTACCATTTCTTTTGACATGATTTCTTCACGCATAACCCCTGCAATGCAACCTTCACTTAGCGGTGGGGTATAACAAACATTATCTTTAGTCCAAAATAGATTTGCCCTTGTACTCTCAATTATATTACCTAAATCGTTTAACAATAGAGCATCATCTAAGCTATGTTGTTTGGCCCAAATACTGGCCAAAACATAAATGAGTGCATTTCCTGATTTAATATTGGATAATGGACCTCTGGATTTGTAATTTTCTTTGTATATTCCAATATTTAACGAACCATCACTCATGTTAGTTTTAGCTTCAAATACATCGATAAAGTATTGACTTTTATTGGAAAGCGGGAGGTAAAAGCCATCACCAGTTCGGTGCAGTGTATAACGTATCCGACAGTTTTGTTTCTCCTTGATTTGGGATTGTTGAATTGCTTTTTTTATTTGTTTTACAAACTCATTAATATTGAAATCTGAGTCAAGTTCATATTTCAAAATCGCTGCACATTTGATAAGTCTGCTGAAATGCCTTTCTGCTAGCATTATTTCGCCATTTTTTATCGAAATGCTCTCGAACAATAAGTCTCCGTAGTAAAACGCTCTTTGCATGTTTGCGAATTTTATAATAAGAATTATGTAAACCAAATATTAATAACCATAGCTTGTAATTTATTTTTTTTATTGTGGATAATATCATAATGTTGTAGTGTAATTAATAGTGCATGGAAAAAACATCTACTGCTAATCTTCATTATTCATTGCGTCTCACAAAAGTTAAAAACATCATTATATATTCGTATCTTTTTCTTAAAGATGCTATGATGATTTTGTATATAATTGTTACTACGATACTGGTATTATTCGCAATTTTCGAGATTAAATATACCTTTTCAATAGATGTAATTCCGGGTGTTAATTTTTTATTTGATGATTATTATCGTGAAATGAAGGATGACATCATGAAATAATTCATCCACCGCATTTCTGTATTAATTTTGGTTGACGATAGTATAATTATTATACATTTGTGCACCAAAATATAAATAAATGAAAACCGTTTACATCGTTTCTACAGCCCGCACTCCAATTGGTTCTTTCAATGGTGCATTAGCTACTTTATCAGCACCGCAATTGGGTGCGCACGCCATAAAATCGGCAATTGAAAAAGCAAACATACAAGCTGACATGGTTCAGGAAGTATTTATGGGAAATGTTATATCAGCAAATCTAGGTCAAGCTCCCGCTACACAAGCCATGATTGGTGCTGGTATTCCTAGCTCAGTTCCATCAACAACCATAAATAAAGTTTGTGCCTCGGGTTCAAAAGCAATCATGTTGGCAGCTCAAAGTATTATGCTGGGAATTAATGATGTGGTTGTTGCAGGTGGAATGGAGAGCATGAGTAATATACCTTATTACTTAGACAAAGCAAGAAATGGATACCGTTTGGGTCATGGACAGATAATTGATGGATTAGTGAAAGATGGATTATGGGATGTATATAAAGACTTCCATATGGGTAGTGCTGCTGAGATTTGTGCGAGGGAGTATAAATTTAGCCGAGAAGATCAAGATAATTTTGCTATTGAAAGCTATACCAGAGCTAAAGCTGCTGTTGAAGGTGGGAAATTTGTAAGTGAAATAGCTCCTATCCAAGTGCCAGTAAGAGGTAAAGACCCAATTACTGTTAGCGTGGATGAGGACTATAATAAAATTAATTTTGATAAATTAAAGACATTAAAGCCTGCCTTTGAAAAAGACGGTACTATTACAGCTGCCAATGCTTCGAACATTAATGATGGTGCTACTGCATTGTTATTAATGAGTGAAGAAAAAGTGAAAGAATTAGGTTTAAAGCCATTAGCTAAAATTCTTGCATTTGCTGATGCTGCGCATGCTCCAGAGTGGTTTACAACGGCACCATCACTTGCTATTCCTAAGGCTTTGAAATGGGCAGGATTAGAATTGAATGATATCGACTATTTTGAGTTGAATGAGGCATTTGCTGTGGTTGGTTTGGTTAACAATAAAATACTAGGCTTAGACGATAAGAAAGTTAACGTTTATGGCGGTGCGGTTGCCCTTGGTCACCCAATTGGTAACAGTGGTGCAAGAATTGTTTCTACCCTAGCTACTGTTCTAAAACAAGAGGGTGGACGTTATGGTGTAACTGGTATTTGCAATGGAGGAGGAGGGGCTTCTGCCATTGTTATTGAATCAATTTAATTATCTTACTTAGCCTTTTTATTGGCAAATATTACAACTAAAACATCTACACCTTCTTCAGTTGTAGATGTTTTTCTATTATAAGATACACTAGGTGTATAACTTCTTTTTTTTCACCTATAAACGTAATTCCCATTTTGTTACTTCGTACCAAATAAACATGAATTTGCAAATATGGCTTCAAAAGATACATACGAAATTTTTGTCGTAGAAGATGATAAATGGTATAACAACTTTTTGCAGTATGTTATTTCACTTAATCCTGAGTATTCGGTTAGAACTTTTTTTAATGCTAAAGACTGTCTTGATAATCTGCATCTTAAGCCAAAGCTAATAACGGTTGACTATTCTATGCCAGACATGAATGGAACCGAATTAATTAGGAAAATTAAAGATGCCAGTGTCGATTCTCAAATAATTGTTATTTCTGGGCAAGAAGATGTTTCAACTGCAGTAGAGCTACTAAAACTAGGCGTTTTTGATTACATTCTAAAAGATGAAGATACCAAGAATCGATTGCTAAATTCTATTCAAAATGCCAGAAGTAACCAAGTTTTAAGAGAAGAAATTTTAGATTTAAGGGAAGAGGTTGCTAAAAAATATGACTTTAGTAGCAGCATTATTGGTAATAGTGATGCCATAAAAAAAACATATTCATTGATTGAAAAAGCTGCTGGAAGTAAAATCACAGTTAGTGTAACGGGTGAAACCGGAACAGGTAAAGAACTTGTAGCAAAAGCGATTCATTATAATAGTGATAGAAAAAAACTTCCATTTGTTGCAGTAAATGTGGCCGCTATTCCTAAAGAATTGATTGAGTCAGAATTATTTGGTCACGAAAAAGGTGCCTTTACAGGCGCAGACGCTCGCAGAATTGGAAAATTTGAACAGGCAAATAAAGGAACTATTTTCTTAGACGAGATTGGTGAGATGGACATAAACATTCAAGCAAAATTATTACGTGTATTGCAAGAGAAAGAAGTAACAAGGGTAGGAGGAAATCAAGCTATACCCATAGATGTTAGGATAATTGTGGCTACTCATAAAGATTTGAATGAAGAGGTTCAAGGCTCAAGATTTAGAGAAGATTTGTATTACAGGTTGCTTGGTTTGCCCATAAGCTTGCCACCATTAAGGGATAGAGGCAATGATATCATACTAATAACAAAACATATTATTGATGAGTTTTGCAAGGAAAATACAATCAAAAAAGTTAATCTAAGTAGCGAGGCTCACAAAAAGCTATTAGGATATAATTTCCCGGGAAATGTAAGAGAATTAAAAGCCATAGTCGAGTTAGCATGTGTGATGTGTGATAATTCAGTTATTGAGCCTGAAAACATTACATTTAATAGCGGAAAATCATTAAATAATCTGTTGATGCAAGAGATGTCATTGGATGATTACACCAATCTAATCATTAAAACATACTTAGATAAATATGATGACAATGTTATATCGGTTGCCAAGAAACTTAATATTGGGAAATCGACTATTTATAGAATATTAAAAAGTGAATCTTATCAAAATTTAACAAAATAACCTATTATGAAAAAGACTCTTATTGCAGTAGATGATGAACCAAGTATTTTGAAAGTACTTGACTTTTACTTCGGGAAAACATACAATGTTGTTTCAAAGCAAAATGGAAAAGATGCTCTGGAGTGGATGCAACAAGGTGTAGTTCCAGATATTATTATTGCAGATGTAAATATGCCGGATGTAGGCGGAATTGAATTTATTATGCAAATCCGTTCTAGTGGGTTCTTCAGGGATGTACCTTTAATTATGTTAAGTGGAAATGAAAAAAGTGAAGATAAAATTAAAAGTTTGAAAGCTGGAGCAGATGATTATATGACCAAACCCTTTAATCCTGAGGAGCTTGAAGCTAGAATTGATAATATATTCAGACGTATTAAAAGAGTTTAGTTATGGATACGAATAACGAACGCATTGCATTTATTAGTAATAATGCAGATATCATATTGAATTTTAGTCAGACCTTTAAACACCATTATCAAATTTTTAATTTTGATAATATTTATGATTTTGTTCAATGGACTAATAAGAATGAGCCTGTAAAGCTTATTGTTACCCACACTGACTTAAATGATATTAATGGTATTACCCTGAGAAGAAACTGCAAGAATATTGCACATACAGCAAATGTTCCATTTGTAATTTTAGTTGAAAGGTTATCTGACCAAGTTAAAAATGTGGCTTTAAGGGAGCAGTTTGCTGACATTTATGAGCATCCTGCCGATATCAATGATTTTATTACCAGGGCTGATTATTTAATAAAAAATCCACCAAGGTTTCATAAATCTATTTTTGAAGACCAACATGATTTTCCTAAATATTACATGCCAATT
>CANHJJ010000139.1 GCA_947460565.1 Bacteroidota bacterium | reverse complement strand
GATATTCAAGCCCACAGCCAAAGGGACTAAACCTAAAATGGTAGCAGAGGCAGTTAATATAACAGGTGTCATACGTGTTCGACCTGCTTCAATAATGGCTTCTTTCAATTCCATTCCATTATCTATTAAAATATCTGTAAACTCAACTAATAAAATTCCGTTCCTAACTACAATACCTGCCAAAGCAACAATACCTATTCCTGTCATTAAGATAGACATATCCATTTTGAAAATTGAAAAGCCTAATAACACGCCAATGATACTGAATATAATTTCACTCAAAATAATCACTGGTTTAGACAACGAGTTAAACTGAGTTACTAAAATTAAAAATATAAGTCCTAGTGAAATTAGCATCGCTCTTCCTAAGAATGCACCTGTTTCTGCTTGCTGCTCTTGCTCTCCAGTCATGTCAACCGTAACTGTTTTTGGGAGGTCAAACTTAGCCACTGCTTTTATAACTTGAGCCACCACTTCATTTGCATTATATCCCACTAAAACGTTTGAACCTAGGGTCACCATACGCTTTTGATTTTTACGTTTAATTCCACCATATGTTTGACTATACTTAAGTTTAGCTACAGATGACAATGGAACTGAACGTAATTGCCCGCCCATATTCATATCTCTGTATGTTATTTTCAAATTCATCAATGCATCAATATTGTTACGTTGATTCACATTGTATCTAACTTGAATAGGATAATCATCATTTGCATCTTTGAATTTTGAAACTTCTATACCAAAAATAGCACCACGTAAAGCTTGACCAATCTGCGAAGATGTAATACCTTCTCTATTCGCTCTTTCTCTATCTACTTCAATTAATATCTCAGGTTTATTTGTTACAAGATCAGATTTCAATTCTTCGATTCCGGGTATTTGAAGTGAATCAAGATAACGTTTCAAATCTTTTGAAACAGTTGTCAATTCGTCAAACTCATCACCAATAATTTCAATATTTACTGGCTTACCTGTTGGAGGTCCACCCTTTTCCTGCTCAACAGTGATTTGTGCGCCCGGAATATCTTTAACTACATTTCTAATTCTATCTAAATACAACAAAGTTTCTTCTCCATGTCGTTTTCCAAACTCTACAAAGGCAACAGTAACTTTACCTAAGTGAGACTGCGCACCAGCTTCGAATTGACTTGGGTCTCCGGCACCAATTGCCACATTTGATATTACAGACTCGACTATTTTATTGCTATCTCCAATTTCTTTGTATATTCTTTCCTCAACCAATTTTGTAATTGAATCAGTTTTTACTTGGTCAGTGCCTATCGGCATTTGAATATAGGTGTAAACAAAGTTTGGTGAAGCCTGAGGGAAGAAAACTATTTTCGGTGAGCGAACTGTTACTAAAAAAAAGCTGAAGAAAAGCAAACCAATCGTGCTTAACAAAATAAATATTGGTCTTCTACCAACTAGGCACCAAGTAATTATTTTCTTATATATGTCTTGTATAGATGGCCAAAGATTATTTTGGAAGTTACCGATAGCTTTATACAAAACAAATCTATTCAAACAATACAATAAATATATGACAATTGCGAAATTTCCCATACCTATTCCGCCACCTAGGTATGATAAAACAGCTATCACTGCGAATACAACTGAAGTTATTTTAAAACCTTTTGTATTCTTGCGCTCAGCTTCTTCCTCTTCATGTGTTTTCATAAATCCAACTGCAAACACAGGATTGATAATATAGGCTACAACCAATGAAGCTAGCAATGTAATGATTAAGGTTACTGGTAAAAAGAACATAAATTTACCAATTACACCTTGCCAGAAAGCTAAAGGTATAAATGGTGCCAAGGTTGTTAATGTACCCGAAAGAACAGGAAGAAATACCTCGCCCGCGGCCAATTTAGCTGCTCGTTTAATTGGCACTTTACCATTTTCAAAGATTCGATGTGTGTTCTCGATTACCACAATGGCATCATCCACAACAATACCCAATGCAAGTAAAAAGGCAAACAATACAATCATGTTTAAGGTAAAACCAATGGCAGGTAAAAACAAAAATGCAACCGCCATTGATAGTGGTACAGACATAGCCACAAATAAGGCATTGGTAGCTCCCATAAAAAACATCAATATGAAAGTTACTAAAATAAATCCGATAACTATCGTATTAATTAAATCATGGAGTGTTACCCGCGTTTTATCAGATTGATCGCCCGTCACAGTAATTTTTAATCCATCAGGAAATCTAGTTTCCTTCATTTCATCACATAACTTACGAATCTTATCACTAGCATCAATTAAATTTTGACCGCTCTTTTTTACAATATTCAAAGTAATAACATTCTTATGTTCTAGTCGAGCAAAACTCTCTTGCTCTTTGAAGCCATCTTTTACTTCAGCAATGTCTCTTAAATATACTATAGCACCACTTGCAGAGCGAATAGCTAAATCACCTATTTTCTTTGCATCTGCATATTGACTAACAACATTAATCTCTCGCAAAAGTCCATCCATTTTCACAGATCCTCCACTGATGGTAACATTTTCATTCCCTATAGCTTGCATTACATCGTACATGGCCACATCAGCAATTTGCAACTTGTACATATCAAGATTAATTTGGACCTCCCTGTCAAGCGCACCAACAATATCAGCCCTTGTTATTTCATTTAATCCTTCAATTTTATCTTGTAAATCTTCCGCATATGTTTTCAATTTATCTAAAGGATAATTACCAGATAAATGCACATACATAATAGGCATTTGTGATACATCTATTTCAATAACCGAAGGTTCACTTGTTAAAACTTGAGGTAAATCTTTTCGTACTTTATCAACTTGATCTTTTACCCTTTGTTTGGCAACAGGAATTTCAACATCCGTGTTAAATTCTACTGTTACCAAACTTACATTTTGTATGGTATTGCTAGTTACCTTCTTTACACCTGAAATGGATTTAACACTTTTTTCAATGTGCTTGGTTACAATATTCTCCATATCTTTTGGAGAAGTACCCGCCTGAACTGTACTCACAATAATTTGTGGAAATACTACCTCGGGGAATTGTTCCTTTGGTAACCCATTATAACTAACCAACCCCGCTAGGGTTATAATGATAGTCATAATATAGATACTTGTTTTGTTATTTATAGCCCAAGATGATGGCTTAAATTCTTTTATTTTATCTAACATATTTTCGGTTTTGGCTTAAAATTATCGGCCTTCAGCTGTATTATATAAGTGATTTAATTTATAGATAAACTAACTAGCCATTAAAATTTAATTAGCTCTCCGTCATTCAAGTCCGAATAGCCTTCAGTAATTAACTTATCACCTTTTGCTAAACCAGAATTAATCTCAGCTTTATCATTGTAAGTATTGCCTATTACAACCAATCGTTTTTTTGCAATTGTTTTTCCATTTTCTGTCATAGCTACAAAAACACTTGATCCATCTTCGTTTGATTGAATGCAGTTAATTGGTATCACTATCACATTATCTGCCGAATAATCAACAATCTTTACAACTGCAATCATATTTGGTAAATAGCTATTATCGCTCGGCAAAGCCATTTCAACACCAAAGGTTCTATTTAAGGTGCTAATTCCTTTGCCACTATAAGTAACTTTTGCTTGAATAGATTTATTAATATCAGGGAATTGAATCAAGGCCTCGTTTCCTTCTCTAATTTTACTCGCATAAGTTTCAGCAACATCTGCTTTCACTTTCAATTTATTGAAGTTTACGATTGAAAAATAAGGCATTCCGGGTGCTGCAGTTTGACCAATTTTTAAGTTTACCACATCAATGGTTCCATTAACAGGGGATGTAATTTTATACATACCCAATTGCTCGCGCATAGCTGAAACTTGTTGCTCTAAAGATTCTTTATTGGCTTTAGCTTGCTTGTATTGTATTTCAGATCCAATTTGCTTGTCCCATAAAGCTTTTTGCTTATTGTATAAATCTGTCAACAATGTTAAGTTTGTTTCCATTGATTGAATTTGTTTTCTCACTGCACTGCCATCTAACTCAGCCAAAACTTGACCTGCCTTTACAGATGTACCCGGTTTTGCAATAACATTCAAAACCAATCCTGGAACCTTTGCACTTATGGTGGTATTTTCATCTCCATCCACTCGACCTTGCACATCAATGTAATGCTTAAAATTACTAGTTTCAATGCTTGTAACTGCTACGTTTACCATCTTTTCAGATGTTTCAATTTTGGCTCCGCTTGATTTTATTTCATCTTCTAGAGTTTTGATTTCTGAATTTATAGCCGCTTGTTCAGATTTGAGTTTTTCTAACTTGGCTAGTTTTGCTTCAACGCTATTTGCGCTTCCACCGCATGATGCGATAATTCCCAGCGCAGCAACGCTTAAAATGATTGTTTTTATTGTTTTCATTATTTATTATTTTAATTAGTATCCAATTGATTTTTTAACGTTTACCTGTGCGACCATTAAATCGTATAATGTAGTCAAATAATTAGTTTGTGCGTTTTTCAATTCAGTTTCAGCCATTAATAATTCTGTACTTGACCCAACACCTTCCTTTAATTTTAATTGTGCTCTTTTAAATATTTGTTCAGCTAAATCCATGTTTTGCTTTTGGGTGAGAACTTGCTCGTTTGTTCTTAGATAACTTGTCTTGGCATTGAATCGTTCTATATCAATTGCATTTTCCAAGTTCTTTTTCAGATTCTCAGTTCTTTTAATTGAAATACTTGCCTTTTGAGTTTGAGCATGTTTTCTGAATCCATCAAATATTGGAACGCTGATTTTACCACCCACAATGGTCGATGGAAACCATGTATTTGCTAAATCACTAAAGTCATTGCCAAAAGTGTTTCTACCCAATGATGCAAATGCGGTTATTGTTGGCATATAACCAGTTAAATATCTCTTTCTATCAAGCTTGTTTAATATCAAACCTTGTTCTGCCATTTGGTATTCAATTCTTTTGCTGTAATCATTTGAAGCAATTTCCAAATTTATTGAACCCTGTCCAGATAAGTCATTCAATTTGTCAGTTAAAAGAATGCTATCAGCCATTGGCAATCCAATATTCATTTTTAATAACTGATAAGTCATGATTGTCATATCTTTAATTTGATCACGTGATATTTTAGCATTTGAATAACTCAATTCAAGTCTATCAAGGTCTATTTTTTCTGTCAATCCAGCTTTGTATATTTCACGTAAGTCAGCTAAGCTTTTTTCCATTAAAACGAGGTTCTTATTAATCTGTATCAAACGCTCCTCGTTTAATAAAACAAGGTAATATGATTTTGTGACATCAGCTTCAACATCAATTTCAGTTTTGCGTTTGGTCAAAGTAGATAACTTAACATACTCTTTTGCCGCCTTCACACCCAAAAAGAAAGTACCATCAAATAAAAGCTGTCCTATTGTTAAGCTGGCAGTTGCCGAGTTTTTTTGACCAAAAGCAACAGGCACTGGTTGGCCTTGAACATATTTTTCAGTTGGACTAAGACCAAAATATTTTTGATTGGCGAAAATTACACTTGGTGTAATAAAATCTGGCAATGGTGTTACCGGAATATCTATATTTCTATTATAAGATAATTCTCCATTCGCCTGAGGTAGTCCATTTGCCAATAACTCATTCACTGACTTTTGCGCAGTTAATTCATCTAATTTTGCATTTTGATAAGACAAATTGTTTTGTTTAGCGAAGGTAAT
>CANHJJ010000138.1 GCA_947460565.1 Bacteroidota bacterium | reverse complement strand
CTGTGGATTCTGGCGTGTATTTAAATCTTACCGCATTTATTCAAGGTTTTTATATGGGATCAGGGTTCATGTCTTCATCACTTGGCGACCCTTTGATGTCGAATATTGCAGATATCATAACGGTAGAATTGCATGATACAATTGCAGGATACCCCCTTTCATTTACAGGAAAAGGTTCACTGCAAACAGATGGCTCGGCTAGTATTTTGTTCTCGCCCTTATGCATTGGTAAATCATACTACATTGTATTAAAGCACCGTAATTCAGTCGAGACATGGAGTTCTACCCCCGTTTTGATAACCAATAATGGTGCTGAGTATAATTTTAGTGATGGTACAAACAAAGCTGCAGGTGATAACCTTGCAGATTTGGGTGATGGTAATTTTGCTGTTTATAGTGGCGATATCACCCAAGATGGTTCTGTAGATTTTAACGACTATCCTCCCCTCGACATTAGCAGTAATAATGGGGATTTGGGGTATTTCGAATCAGATTTGAATGGTGATACTTCAGTTGACTTTAACGACTACCCTATTTTGGATATCAATAGCAATTTGGGGATTATTGTTTTGGTGCCTTAATTGAAATGGCCCACGCTTGGTGTCATAGCGCAGCTTCACCAACCATGTAAACTTCAATGATAATTAAATAAAATGCATAACATGGTCTTGGTTATTAAACCCCTTCGGGGTTCTTCATTGTGTTCCTTTATTTTATTTCCGTAGGTTTCACCTACGGCTTTAATTATTTTACCCCTTCGGGTTAATTAATTTTAGAGGAAAAGTATTAATCCATTGAAACCTTTTCCTGAAGCAAAATTCAACGAAAAATTTCAATTCATTAAATCGAAAAATCTACAAATTTTTCTGCCACTCTGTCAGAAAAAAGCCTACATTCGCAGTCCAAATTTTATCTAAAGAATGAAAGGCGTAACCGCATCAGTGGAGCCAGAGAATGCTACACGAAACCTATATATAGAAACTTATGGATGTGCCATGAACTTAGCAGACAGCGAGGTAGTGGCCAGTATTATGGCCGACAATGGTTTTAAAACCACTAAAAATATGCTTGATGCAGATGTGGTTTTTGTGAACACATGCGCCATAAGAGACAATGCTGAAAGCCATGTATGGGGCCGATTAAAAGAAATAAAACACACCAAAAAAAGTAATCCAGGAATGATAGTAGGCGTTTTGGGTTGCATGGCAGAGCGCTTAAAGGAAGAGCTAATGGAAAAACAGCAATTGGTAGATATTGTTGTGGGACCTGATGCTTACCGTGATATTCCAGCCTTGATAGCCAAAGTGGAAGAGGGCCAAAAAGCCATTAATGTTTTGTTGAGTAGAGAAGAAACGTATGCTGAGATTACTCCGGTAAGATTGAGCAGCAATGGTATCAATGCCTACATAAGCATTATGCGCGGATGCGATAATATGTGTAGCTTCTGTGTAGTACCCTTTACACGAGGCCGTGAGCGTAGTCGCTCTTCAGCATCTATTATAAAAGAAGCGCAAGATTTGTATAACAATGGTTACAAAGAAGTAAGTCTTTTAGGTCAGAATGTAGATAGCTACAAAGAGGAAAACGAACAAGGGAATGTTGTTTGCAATTTTGCCCAATTGCTTGAAAAAGTAGCACTTGTGGCACCTGATTTGAGGGTTCGTTTTTCATCCTCACATCCAAAAGATATTACAGATGAAGTGCTTTATACCATGGTAAAATATCCAAATATTTGCAAGCATATTCACTACCCATTGCAACATGGCAATAGCAGGGTTTTAAGTATGATGAACCGCACTTACGACAGAGAATGGTTTATGAGTAGATTGGATAAAATCCGTGAAATCATGCCTAATTGCGGTATTTCAAGCGATGTAATTGCTGGTTTCTGTAGCGAAACCGAAGAAGAGCACCAAGACACACTGAGTATGTTTCAATATGCCCAATTTGATTTTGCCTATATGTACACCTATAGTGAAAGACCTGGAACCCTTGCCGCACGAAGGTATCCAGACGACATACCAAATGATGTGAAACTTCGCAGGTTACAAGAAATTATCAATGTACAACATAGCATAAGCATAGCTAAAAATAATAAACAAATAGGGAGTATGCATATTGTATTGATTGAAGGTAACTCAAAGAAATCAGATCAAGATTGGGTGGGTAGAAGCGAAACCAATCATACGGTAATTTTCCCTAAAGATGGCATGTACCAGAAAGGTGACTATGTGGCTGTAAAAATTGAACGCTCTACACAAACCAGTTTAATTGGCAAGGCTATTGATAGGTATAGGTTTTAATTCGAAATTTTAAATGAACATACAAGATATAAAACAAAGGTTTGAGATAATTGGCAATTCGACTTTGCTTAATTATGCTTTGGTTACTGCTACCAAAGTGGCTCCAACCGATATAACCGTATTAATTAATGGTGAAAGTGGTGTAGGTAAAGAGGCTTTTAGCAAGGTAATTCATTCTTTGAGCAACCGTAAACACGGGCCTTTTATAGCTGTTAACTGCGGGGCCATACCCGAAGGAACCATCGATTCAGAATTATTTGGACATGAGAAAGGTTCTTTCACAGGTGCTTTGGATACCCGTAAAGGTTATTTTGAAACCGTGAATGGCGGAACTATTTTCTTAGATGAAGTAGGTGAACTACCCTTAGAAACACAAGCAAGATTACTTCGTGTACTTGAGAGTGGTGAGTTCATAAAAGTGGGCTCTTCAAAAACCCAAAAAACGGATGTAAGGATTATTGCTGCTACCAATAGAGATTTGTTAGACTATTCAGCTAGTGGCAAATTTAGAGAAGATTTGTATTACAGACTTTCAACAGTGCCAATCAAAGTACCATCGCTTCGTGAAAGAAAGGAAGACATTCATTTATTATTTAGAAAATTCAGTGCTGACTTTGCCGAAAAATACAAATCAAAACCTGTATTGTTAGATACTGAAGCCCAACAATTACTTATCAATTACAGATGGCCAGGTAATATTCGTCAATTAAAGAATGTAGCCGAACAACTTTCAGTTCTTGATGAAGATAAAAATGTGAATGCCCAAGAATTAAGGCAAGTATTGCCAGCAGAAAAATCAGGTATTCCCGCTCTGTTTACGGGCCTGGGTGGCGAACATTCAAATCTAAGCGAGCGTGATATTTTTTATAAAGTTTTGATTGATCTTCGTAAAGATTTGAACGAATTAAAAGGCGTGGTATATGGTATGCTGCAAGGTGGAGCAAACCCAGTTAGCAGCGAATTAATAACCCAAAATCATTTTGCTAGTAACTATCAAGATAATTCCTTCAGTAATCCTTCACCACAGGTTCAGCCGGCAAACACAGTTGTTGCATCCAATCCAAATATTATTGAGATAACGGAAGCCCAACCGATTCAAGAATCTTTATCACTTGAACAACAAGAGATTGAAATGATTAAAAAGGCCTTGAATAAATACAATGGTAAACGCAAGAAAGCGGCTAACGAACTGGGTATTTCAGAAAGAACGCTTTATAGAAAAATTAAACAGTACGATTTAGAATAAGCCACCATGAAATTTATTCAAGACATAAAAACTTTTTTTGGCAAACGTAGGCTTAATCTTCAAGCTGCGAATATCCATAAGAAAAACAAACTCGTTTCATTCGACCAAATGAATGAAATTGGTATTGTGTATGATGCAGCCAACAAACAAAATGAAGAGAGTGTGCAACGCTTTGCAGCCTCATTAAGAGAGCATGGTAAAAAAGTATTCTTAATGGGTTTTGTTGATCAAAAAGTATTACCTCATACGAAGAAAATACATATTCAGTCTGAGTTCTTTTGGCAAGAAAAATTGGATGTTTTCAATCTGCCAGATAAGAGTAAAATTGGAAGATTTTTAAGTACCCATTTTGATTTGATAATTGGAGTTTATTTTGACGACATCCTACCGCTTCATGCCATGAGTGTATATAGCAAAGCGGACTATAAAATTTCAGCCATGCATGAGAATGGGACTCGCTACTTTGATGCCATGATAGATACCAAAAACAACAAAGACATTGTTAACCTTACTCAACAAATATTTCATTACCTTAACGTCATCAAATAATTGAATACAAATCACAAACAAACTTTGCCTGTAATGGAGCATTTTTACACCATACAAGGAGAAGGATATTTCATGGGAAATGCTGCCTATTTCATTCGATTAGGCGGATGTGATGTGGGTTGCGTTTGGTGTGATGTTAAAGAGAGTTGGGATGCTGACAAACATCCCCAATACGAGCTTAATGAAATCGTATCATGGGTTGAGAAGGCTCGGGCAAAATTAGTGGTGATAACCGGTGGCGAACCTCTTATGCATGATTTAACAGAATTAACGGCTATGTTAAAGTCAAAAGGCATTCAAACCAATATTGAAACTTCAGCGGCTCATCCTATGAGTGGCAGTTGGGATTGGGTATGTGTTTCTCCAAAGAAATTTAAAGCTCCATTTCCTGAAAGTATCATTCATGCAGATGAACTTAAAGTAGTAATCTTTAACAAATCAGATTTTGATTGGGCTAATAAAAATGCCGCATTGGTAAATACAAATTGCAAACTATACCTACAACCAGAATGGGATAAATCAAAAGAAATGTTGCCTTTGATTATTGATTTCGTAAAGGAAAATCCACAATGGAAAATCAGTTTACAAACCCATAAGTTTATGGGCATTGATTAGGTTTGAGAAATTATTTTCAACTTTCTTGGGTGCATCAAAATTTCTAAAGAAGTATTCCCTTTTATTTCACCATCAATGTTTACTATTTCTGGTTTTTCAGTTTCAATTTTCAAATGACTTGTTTGAACATACTGTAACAATGGTGAATCCATGTGCTTACCACTAAACACCTTAGGAAACAATCCTAATAATGCCAATCGAGATGCTTTCTTAACAATCAAAAAATCAATCTTTCCATCAGTAAGACTAGCCATAGGAGCCATTTTCATTGCCTTACCTGTATAGCGAGTATTGCATGCAAACAAGAAACAAAACTCAGCATTTACCTCTTTACCATTTGCAATTACCTTGGCCTTAATAGTAGGATTAGACAGAATTTTAATTAGTGAAGCAACTGTATATCGAGCTGAACCAAGCCACCTCATTTTTTCTGCCAATACATTGATTTGAGCAACTAGACCACAGCCAACTATGTTAAAGGACCAAATACTCCCTGCATTTGTTTTCACTTCTGCGATATCTATCAAGGTAACTTTTCCATTCAATAAAAGATCAATTGCTTTGTCTGAAGTCAAACAATCAAGGTCATAATTAAAGGCATTACCAGTGCCGCAAGGGAATAGGAGATAAGATAACTTCAACCAAGATTCATCAGTTATCACAGCATTCAATACCTCATGCATAGTGCCATCTCCACCTAATACTGCAACACTGGTAAAGTCAGTGCTATTATACTTTGAGGTGATTTGGGAAATATCCCCCTTAGATTGACTGGTAAACAAGGTAGTCTTAATATCATTCCTATTTAATACTTCCTGAGCATACTGCGCTACGGATAAAGCTTTACCTTTGCCAGCATAAGGATTCACGATAAATAATATGTGTTTAATCGAATTCATATTACTCAAATTAGCATCACTTTAGTGAAACCATTTTCTTCTTTCTGATATTAAAAAGGTCGTAGAAATTATCAAACTCTTTGCGGTAATATAATCCTAACCCTTGGGTGGTTATGTTTTTAT
>CANHJJ010000137.1 GCA_947460565.1 Bacteroidota bacterium | reverse complement strand
GTAAAACTTATCAAACTTCACCCCAAGCTTTTTATAGGTAACATTAAAACCTTCGTATACCCAACCATTCATGGTTTTCCAGATGTTTACTGTTTCTTCATCGCCTGCTTCCCATTTTTGCAGCAATTGCTGAGCAACTATGATAGAAGGGGCATTTTTCTCAGCATATTCCTCACTTTTCCCATCAGCCATTAAGGCTTTAATCTCTTCTTTATAAGTTTTGTCGAAAGCCACATAGTATTTTCCCACCAAGTGGTCGCCTTTCATGCCTGAAGATGCAGGCGTTTCTCCATTGCCTTGTTGCATCCATGCTAACATGCTTTTACAAATATGAATACCCCTATCATTAACTAGATTACAAGTGTAAACCTCATGTCCGTTTGCTTTTAAGATTTCTGCTACTGAAAAGCCTAATAGGTTGTTTCTAATATGACCTAAATGCAATGGTTTATTGGTGTTAGGAGAAGAATATTCAACCAATATTTTTTGATTGGTTTTTGCACCTAAACCATAACAGGTGTTTTGATAGTTATTTTGCAAGAAATCCAACCAATAAGCCTCGCTTACAGCAATATTCAAAAATCCTTTGATAACATTAAATGACTGAACCTCTTTAGCATGTTCAACTAAATAATTCCCAATATCGTTTGCTGTTTGCTCTGGATTTTTCTTTGATATTTTTAAATAAGCGAAAACCACAAAAGTATAATCACCTTCAAAATCAGGTTTCGTATTTTCCAATACGATTGACTGACTATCAACATCTACTTGATAAACGCTTTTAAATGCGGTTGCTATATGGTTTTTTAAGATTTCTTGTATCATCGTCTAAATTTCCTTTATCACTGTAAGAAAAATAAGCTAGCAAAAGTTTTGCTAAACCTAATTACTTACAAGCCATTTCTAGTGGGCGAAGATAGTTGATTGAGAAGTTTTTTTATTATTTCCATTCTCGCTTATTTCATTTTATTATTGAAGCATGAAAATTCTTGTTACAGGTAGCAATGGACTTTTGGGCCAGAAGCTTACTGATTTATATAAAACTAAGGAAGGTATTGAACTCATTGCAACGGCCAGAGGAGTTGATAGATATCCAGAAAAGACAGGATATACTTATCAAAGCTTGGATATTAGCAATTGGGATGAGGTGAAAAGTGTTTTAAAATCTCACAAACCTGATGTAGTAATAAATACAGCTGCAATGACCAACGTGGATGCTTGCGAAAGTGAGCGTGAAGCTTGTGACAAACTAAATGTAGACGCAGTAAAGTATTTGGTGAGTGAGTGCAATGCCATTGGGGCACACTTTATTCACTTGTCTACTGATTTTATTTTTGATGGGACCCATGGGCCTGTATTGGAAACTGAAAAGCCCAATCCACTAAGTTATTATGGCCGTTCAAAGCATATTGCAGAAATGATTGTAATGGAAAATTCTGCAAGTTGGGCCATTGCTAGAACTGTTTTAGTATATGGCATTGTGCAGGATATGAGCCGAAGCAATATTGTATTGTGGGCAAAAAACAACCTTGAACAAGGCAAAAGTTTGAATGTGGTGGGTGACCAATTTCGCACGCCAACCTTAGCTGAAGATTTAGCTCAAGGATGCGCTTTGATAGCCGAGCAAAAGGCTAAGGGCATTTATAACATAAGTGGAAAAGATTACATGAGTGTATTTGATCTTGTTTATCGAGTGGCAGATTTTTGGAAATTAGATAAATCATTATTAAACATTTCAAGTAGTGAAGGTATTAAACAACCTGCCAAACGCCCTCCTATTACAGGATTTATTCTTGACAAAGCAATCAAAGAGTTGAATTATCAGCCGCATAGCTTTGAAGATGGATTAAGATTAATGGACGAACAATTAAAAACAGTCATTAAGTCGAACTAATGCTTGCTGATTAGTCCTAAAAATTTTGCACTTTTGCATCAAATAATAAAAAATGGAACAAGAACAACCTAGCTTTTGGTTTTGGTTTGCCACGGAGGCATTTTTTGCATTGATAGTTACTGCTTGTTTGTATTACTTTTTCATTAAAAACCCAAAAATAAATCCTCCAAGAAAAAAGAGAGATGAACCGCAAGATTGAAAAAATAGTTAAAACCTATTTTTATTTTAATAGTAGCGAGAGAATATCAATTATTGGATTGATTACTCTAATCATTCTTTGTATTGCCATACCACAACTCTATTTTAAGCTATTTCCATTAAAGAAAGTTGACATTCAAATTACTGAATTAAAAGAACAAGAGCAAAGTTTCTTCAATGTAAATCAAACTACAGAAACAGATGAAGAAACATCTTTATCAGCGATAAATTCAATAAAGAAATTCGACCCAAATACCGCAAGTGATGAAGATTTAGCTTCCTTAGGGCTCAACCAAAAAAGTATAAAAACCATCCGAAATTACCAAGCCAAAGGCGGTGATTTTAAAATTGCCGAAGACCTAAAAAAGTTATATGGTATAGACAAGAATATAATTGAATCAATAATTCCTTTGGTTGAAATCAGGAATGATAACAATCCTTATCAAAATTCATCTTTAAAATTTGACTCTCTTGATAAAAACAAGAGTAAAAAAGTGTTCGAAGTACTTGAAATAAATGAAGCAGACTCAGAAAGCTTGGTTAAACTTTATAGAATTGGCCCTAGTTTGGCGGGTAAAATCATCAATTATCGTAAAAAACTTGGTGGCTTTTTAAACCTAAATCAGCTAATAGAAATTTGGGGATTTGATGAAGATATTCTGTATGACTTACAAGGAAAAATAAAAGTGGATATAAGCAAAGTTAGGCGATTAAATCTAAACAATGTGGATTTGGAGACTCTAAAACAGCACCCATACTATAAATTCAAATTATCTCAAGCCATCGTCAATTATAGGTTACAACATGGAAACTTTAAAAGTATGCTTGACTTAAGGAATATTCGTATTGTAAATGACTCTATTTTTAAATTGATTAGTATTTATGGGTATGTTGATTAGGGAAAGTTGTGCAAGAATCAACTCTTTAAATTTTATATGCTAGCTTTCTGAAGCGTAAATCCAAATGTGGTACCTTTACCTTCTGTACTTCTTACATTCACTGTTTGTTGATGCGCTTCAATAATATGTTTGACAATGGCTAAACCTAAGCCTGTACCACCCAATCCTGCTTCTCGGGCACGACTTTTATCTACTCTATAAAATCTTTCAAATATGCGAGGCAAATGCTCTTGTGAAATACCATTACCATTGTCTGCCACTTCAATTAAAATATTTTCATCCATGTCATAATAAGCCGCTGTGGTGGTACCAAATTCATTACCATACTTTATGGAATTAATAAATAGGTTAACCAAAACTTGTCGGATTCTATAACGATCCGCGAACACATAAAACGGACTGTTGCAGCCATCCTTTATTAAAAGACTAATCCCACGATCTTTGGCTTTAACTTCAAATTGTTCATACACATCTTTAACCAAGGCATTGATATCAAAACGCTCTGGTTCCATCATTAACTCACCACTTTCAAGTTGTGAAATTTCAAGCAAATCAGCTACTAAATCACTCAATCTATCTGCACTTCGGGCGGCTTTTCCTAAAAACTTCTTATTTACTTCTTGGTCGTCTATAGCTCCATCCAATAAAGTATGAATATAACCCTGAATGTTGAAGATTGGGGTTTTTAACTCATGGGATACATTGCCCAAAAACTCTTTTCTAAATTCAGCTAATCTTTTCAATTGGTCTATTTCTTCCTTTTTATCTCTAGCCCATACAATCACTTCCTTATTCATAGCACTTATCGGATCATTGGTCCAATCATAATTTTGAAAAACAGCATCATATTTCTGTGTTTTCAAACTATGTATTGTTTTATATATGAGTTTGATTTTACGATAAATAAAAAACTCAAGAGAATAAAAAAAAACAATGAAAGTTAGTCCACCTGATAACAAAAAAATAATAATGGTATTTACCCAATTAAAATCGGAAATAAAAAAATGGGTAAGGCTAACAACTACAGAAATAATTGAAGCAACAACAATGGCAATATAAATGGGCTTTGGGTTTCTTATCATGCCTCAAATTTATAGCCCACTCCTTTCACAGTTCCAATATGCTCGTCACCTAATTTTTCGCGAATCTTACGAATATGAACATCAATGGTTCTATCAACAACTAATACTTCATCACCCCAAACTTTTTCTAAAATATAATCACGGGTAAAAACCTTACCTGGTTTGCTAGCCAACAAAAACAACAACTCAAACTCTTTTCTAGCAAATTGTATTTTCTCACCTTTTCTAAATACTAGAAAAGTCTCACGATCTATCACAATATCGCCAACAGTTAATTTTGTATCGGGTTGTACTTTTACTTTACGCCTAAGAATAGCATTCAGACGAGTAACAAGCACTCTTGGCTTAATTGGCTTGGAAATATAATCATCTGCCCCAGCCTGAAATCCAGCTATTTCACTATATTCCTCACTTCGAGCTGTTAAAAATACAATAAAGGTATTTGCAAAATCAGGATCAAATTTCATTTGTTTACAAGCTTCAATTCCATCCATTACAGGCATCATCACGTCCAATAGAATTAAATCAGGCTTTATTTTACGTCCTATATCTATCGCTTCCTGTCCATTATGAGCAAGATATACATCATATCCCTCTTTCTTAAGGTTGTATTGAATGAATTCTAAAATATCATTCTCATCGTCTACAACAAGGATTTTAAATGCGCTGTTATCCATCTGTTTTTTTTGTAAGATTCGCCTTACAGATTAACACCAATATTAAGTAAAGTTTACCAAATTGTTAAGGGTAATTTTATTATTTGTTGATATTTTGTGAGTTAGGATCTTATACCAATTAATCAAATTTGCATTGTGGCGAATATTCATCTCGAGAATTCTTGGAAACAACTTTTAATTGAAGAATTTAACAAAGACTACTATCTTAAGTTAATACAACTTTTAGATGAAGAAAAAAACAAGGGGTATCAAATTCTACCACCAGGTCCACAAATATTCGCAGCCCTTAACAATACGCCTTTTGATAATGTCAAAGTAGTAATCATTGGACAAGACCCTTACCATGGACCGAATCAAGCGCATGGTTTGTGTTTTTCAGTAAATGATGGAATTTCTTTTCCTCCTTCCCTTCGTAATATTTTCAAAGAATTAAAATCAGACATCGACTTTGAAATACCTATCTCAGGTAATTTAAGTTCATGGGCAAAACAAGGAGTTTTATTACTCAATTCTACTTTAACAGTAAGATTAAATGAAGCTAATTCACATAGCAAATTTGGTTGGCAAATTTTCACAGACAAAATCATTAGTGAAGTAAGTTCAAAAAAAGAAAACATTGTATTTATCTTATGGGGAGCCTACGCTCATAGCAAATTACATTTAATTGACACAAACAAACATTTTGTTTTGCAGAGTGTCCATCCATCACCATTATCCGCTTCACGAGGATTTTTCGGTTGCAATCATTTCTCCAAAACAAATGAATATTTAATAAGCAAAAAACTTCAGCCCATAAATTGGCAAGTATAAAACCGGAGTTCTTCAACAACAAAGCCCGTTTAACTTTCGTTAAACGGGCTTTTGTTTTATGGTTTTTGATTTAATAATCTTTCGACTATTTTTTGTTTCTCTCTTTTAGCTTTTTGATACCGTATCCGATACCTGCTACTGCTAAAATCGACAAGCCACCATCTACGGGTACATCGATTGGATCAT
>CANHJJ010000136.1 GCA_947460565.1 Bacteroidota bacterium | reverse complement strand
CAATCAACTAGCACACCTACAGAAGTGAAAACTGAAGCTAAGAAGTTAAGCTTCAAAGAGCAACGCGAACTTGAATTATTAGACAAAGAAATGTCTGGCATGCAAATCCGAAAAGCAGCGTTAGAAAAATTATTAGGATCGGGCTCTGAAAATACAGAAGAAATAAGAATGTGGGGGGAGGAGTTACTCGGAATTACTCAGTCCTTGGAGGAAAAAGAGATTCGTTGGTTGGAGTTGAGTGTTTGAAACTTAAACCAAGGAATTTGCTGCAATGATTGAAGTGTTGAACAAATACAAATGATTTAAGCCCAATTGAAGCCAAATTATTTAACAAAAACTTTTCTTTATCATTTGAATTGAACCATTTGCCAATTACTTTTGTCTAATATTAATAATTAACTTTAAATGAAAAAAATCCTGATTTTAATAGCTGCAACTACTTTGTCGGTTCAGTTATTTGCACAAAAAAGCAATGTTGAAAGTGCTGCCATATACTTTAACAGCAGCATTAACGAGGTAGGAGATGCTAAGAAAACCATTTTTGAGGATGCTAAAAAAGCCATTGATCAAGCAGCCGAAAACGAAGAAACCAAAAACGACTTGAAAATGTGGTTTTATAAAGCCTTGATTTATGATACCATTTACCATAACCCAACTTATGCGGCAATGGATACAGATGCTGTTGAAAAAAGTACCATTGCTTACAAAAAATGCTTGGATTTGGATACAAAAAAGAAATACGAAGAGTATTGCACCATTGGTATTTTAAATGGCGCTTTCGCCTGTTATAATCAAGCTGTAAACTCCTCAAACTATGATATGTCAGTTAAGTTTTACAAGTTAGTAGCTGATATTATTCCTTACGATAAGGATAAACAATTGGCCAAAAACAATTTATCTGAGAAAAATATCTACTACAATTTAGCTATTACAGCTTTAAGGTCAGAGAAAAAGCCAGATGCCAAAGTGTTTCTGAAAAAATTAATGGACCTTAATTATAACGACCATTTGATTTATGCCTATATGAGCAATATTTTATTAGAGGAAAAAGACACCACAGCTGCTTTGGATTGCATTGATAAGGGCCGTAAGGTTTTCCCTTCAGAAAAGGACCTAATTAATTTGGAATTAAACATATACATGAATCAAGGAAAGCAAGATGTATTGATTAATAAACTAAATGAAGCCATTGAATTGAATCCTGAAAATCACGAATTATTGTATGTTAGGGGAAATGTAAGCGATAATTTAGCAGCTAGTATGCTGGCCAAATCAAAGCAAGCAAGAGATTCTTCAGCTTATTATAGCAAAAAAGCAAAAGGAGAGAAAGTGCCTTCAAAAAAGACAGCCTATGATGTCAGTGCCAAGCAATGCAAAACTGCGTCAGAGCAATTTATTAAAGAAGGTAAAGTGAAGTCTGCGAGTGCCGAAGCCGATTACAATAAAGTTATTGAGTTGAGTCCAGATTATTTAGATGCATATTACAATCTAGGCGCTTTGACTAATAATAAGAGTACTGAAATTGCCGAGAAAATCAATGCAATCAACATTAGTGGCTTAACCCAACAAGAGTACGATAAAAAAGTGGCTGTTTTCAAAAAAGTACAAGATTCAGTATTGAATGTTGCTTTGGGTTATTTTACGAAAGCATTAGAAATAGCTGAAGCAAAATCTGACGATACACCTGAAAAAAAGAAAGAGAAAAATTCATACTTGGCTGATATTTTGTTTTCAGTTCAGCAGGTCTATGCAAACCTGGGGGATGAGAAAAGAGCAGTAGAAGCTAAGAAGCGAAGATCACAATACGAGAAATAATAAGTAGGAAAGGAATAGCAATATTCCTTTCTTTTCGTCCAATCTATTTAACATAATATAAATTATAGGTAAATTAAAAATACTTAAAAGACTAGTTATTAATGTTCTTTGCATATATGAATTAGCTAATTATATATTCATTAAAATTGTTGGTTAAGCAAATAGACCCATGACCGAAGTGAGTAACTTATTAGGTAATTTGCTTTTGCAGCACATAAGAATTATCAAAAGTTTTATAGGTGGATTAATTGGAAAAATAAACCATGTAAGAAACCTTAAAAACTGAATTTAATGACAAACAACAAAGCAAAGACGATTTGTTGAAAGAAATTGAAGTAACCACGCAAGTGCCAATAAAACATTTGATAAAATGCCTGAGGCAGATTTTACAAGCATCTACCCTATTGATTTTATGGATATTAAAACAAGCGATTTTAAGTCACCAGATTTTTAGCACTTTTAAGCTATCATTTGGGACAAATTAACTACCACCACAGGCTTTTTGACAAACAAACTATTTGCCTAATTGTTTAACCAATAGTTGATTTAACTCTAATATCTGACTTTGAAGTTCATGTAAGTGTTCGCCTTGGTGGTGAAGGATAAAATCAACTTTTTCGTGAAGCATTCTAATTTCCATTTCAGATTTTAAATTCACTTTGTAATCATTTTTAGATCTTAATCTGTCTCTGCTTTCTTGCCTGTTTTGACTCATCATGATGATTGGCGCTTGCACCGCTGCTATGCATGATAATATCAAATTAAGTAAAATGAACGGATAAGGGTCAAAGCTAGGATTGGATAAGATAACAGAATTAGCAAGTATCCAGGCAATTATTACTAAGAAAAACGCAATGATAAAGGCCCAACTCCCACCAAAACTGGCAATTTTATCGCTAAGCTTCTCGCCATAAGAGCTATTACTTTGTTCATCGGCTATATCAGCGGAAAGTAATTCATCAGCATTGATACTATCCATCACCTCTTTCTCTAGTTTCGTCAAAGCCCCTTTTTCATCTGCAATTTGTAATCGCAATTGCTCAGAACGCAGGGCTAAATAGGCATCAATAGAGATAAATTCACCTTGACCTACACTCAGCCCTTTGCTTTTAATAAACTCCATTAATGAATCGCCAATGCTATCGCTCGGCTTAAGCTGTGAAATGGAATAAGGCTTGTGATTGATAGCGCAGTTAAATTTAGTAGAACTCATGTTGACAAAATCAATATTTGAAGCAAGTTATGTAAAATAAACTCATGCTGAAACGACTTTTGATTTTTTAATCAAAAGGTAATTCTATCTTTGATTTTGGATGATAAAACTGCTTTTAACAATAATTATTTCTTTTTGCTGTTTAGCCACATTTGCCCAAAAGTTGAGAATCAAAAACACAGCTAACAGTAGGGTTTATAAGTTGGCATACTTAAAACATGTATGGATAAAGCCATACAATTCATCAAAAGAATTTTCGGTATATATAAAGGAGGCAAAAAACGACACACTCTTTCTACTTGGAGATTCGAAAATTGCTTTAGCCGATATTTACAGCATTAGATTTACACCAAAAAATGTATTTGCCCGTATTGGTAAGCCAGTTTTATACGGATTGGGAATTTTGGTTAGCGGTATTATTTCAAGCTCAGTTCAAGCTCAAGAACATACATATAGCGCAACCGACAGGTGGTTAATGTTTGGTTCTGGTATGTTGTATTCATCCATTTTAATAGAAACGACAGCTATAGGCTTTTGGATTATTACACCCAAAAGAGAATTTATTTCGGGTATAAATTTAGAAATAACTGAATCGCGTTAATATGAAATGGATATTCATTCTACCCTATTTTATTTTGCAGTTTGCATATGCACAAACGGCTTTTAAATTATATCATGCTATTGATGCTGTTTCTTGTAATTTTAAAGTAGGTAATCAAGTAAAATACAACTTAAAGGAAAAGCACGAATATTACACTGATGAAATAGTTACAATTAATGATTCTGGATTCACCACAAAGCAAAATGGTTTTATCGCATTCAAATCAATCAATAGCATTGGTAGGCAATACCCCAAATGGGAATTTGTTACTTACACATTGATATCATTAACAGAACTAAATTTAATTGGAGCTATGATAAGAGCATCAGACAGTCCTAAAATTGCTGCTGCTTTTATTTTTATAGTAGGGAATTCGGTATTAATACCTACAGCCATGCACTACCATAAACCCAATACCAGCAAGATTAGACGTGTTGATGAAAATTCTACGTTTATTGTATTCAGCAATTAATACTTCGAAACGTCAAATACAATTAATGATAAACTACGCTTAATTTGCAGCGCTTGAGCTTGAAAGAAAAATATACCCAAATACTAAAGAACGAGGCTTATAAATTGGGCTTTAGTTTTTGTGGTGTATCTAAATCCGAGTTTTTGCAGAGTGAAGAACCCAGATTTTCCAAGTGGTTGAGCGAAAATAGAAATGGAAAAATGGCCTATATGGAAAATCATTTTGACAAGCGATTAGACCCAAGCAAATTAGTCGAAGGCTCAAAATCTGTGGTAAGTTTGCTTTATAATTATTACACTGATAAGCAGCAAAACGACCCCACTGCCCCGCAAATATCTAAATATGCTTTTGGCGAAGATTATCACATAGTGGTGAAGGATAAACTTAAGCAACTAGTTGATATATTAAGGGAACAAATTGGAGACATAGAAGGACGTGCATTTGTGGACAGCGCACCAGTGCTTGAGAAAGCTTGGGCTGCTAAAAGCGGATTGGGTTGGATAGGCAAAAATGCCAACTTGATAAACAAAGGAAATGGATCCTTTTTTTTCTTGGCTGAATTGATTGTGGATGTTGAGTTTGAATATGATCATCCTGTTAGGGACTATTGTGGAAATTGCACAGCTTGCATAGATGCCTGCCCAACACAAGCCATTTATGAACCACATAAAGTTGATGGAAGTAGGTGCATTAGTTATTTCACCATTGAGCTTAAAGACAGCATTCCTAGTGACTATATGGGTAAATTCGGCAATTGGGTCTTTGGTTGTGATGTCTGCCAGGATGTTTGTCCTTGGAATCGATTTTCAAAACCTCATAATGAACCTAGATTTGATGCCAATCCATCGATGTTAGGCATGAATAAAAAGGATTGGATTGAGATTACTGAGGATATATTTGAAAAATTATTTAAAAATTCGCCATTAACCCGAACCAAATACAACGGTTTGCTAAGAAATATTGACTTCATTACAAATGAATAGGTTTATTAAACATACTTTAGCTTTAATACTAAGTATTTCAGCCATTAACACATTTGCCCAAAAAGCCGAATCTGATTATGGTATTGGTCTAAATGTCAATTTTCCAATGATTGGCCTGCAGACCAGCGATTATAGTGGACGAGGTGTAGGAGGTGCGCATATTTTCACCACAGCCCCAATGAGTAATTTGCTAATATCAAAAGCAGAAAACAAATTTTGGCAAAACCTAAACTACCATCTTTCGGCAGGATTTGCGATGATGGGCATTCGTGATCGCCAATCTGATAATCGTTATACGAATACCTATATTGATGGAACAGCATCACTTTATTTAAAACCATTTCATGAGTCATCAGACTTTAAAATTTTTGCAGGTTTGCGTCCTTATTATTTAGTTTCTACGAATACCGAGAAATTAAGAGATGGCGAATATGTGATTGATAATATCGACTCTGCCAATCAAAATAAGTCAGGGGATATTGGATTTTCAGGCACCATAGGCATATCAGTGGCTTTGAGTAGCATTGTAAATTTAGAGTTAAAATACAACCATAGTTTTGACAATATTAGCACCTCTCCCGCTAGCATAAAAGGCCGCCAATCCATTATTGAAGTTACGCTTAGCATAAGTGCGACAGGTATTAGAGATAAGGTAAATTACAAAGACATTAGTACTTTTGAAT